>NZ_JBALMR010000034.1:0-81542 GCF_036963165.1 Bacillus sp. JJ675
CCTGATCACATTCTGATAGAATATTCAATTTTTCTTCTTTTGAAAACCATTTTCCAGCCATGAAAAAACTCCCCCAAGGCAAACAGATTTTTTTATTTCATCTGTCTACCTTTAGGGGAGCATATCATGAAAGGTCTGGATTTTTTTATCGCGCGTTATTTGGATCCTTCGTGGCGTTTTTTCAGCACGCTCAATACGTCATCAAGCGGAAGGGCCTGCTCTCTTAAAAGGACGAGCAAATGATAGAGGAGATCTGCTGCCTCCCATTTCAATTCTTCATGATCGCGGTTTTTCGAAGCAATGATCACCTCGGCGGCTTCTTCGCCGACTTTTTTCAGGATTTTATCAATGCCTTCCCGAAATAAATACGTCGTATAGGCGCCTTCAGGCATTTCAGCCTGCCGGCTGGCGATGACGGCTTCGAGCTCATTGATAATAGAGAAACGGCCGCCGCTTGCTTCCTTGCCGTCATTCAAGGATGAGAAGCAGCTGTAGCTTCCCGTATGACAGGCCGGGCCCTGCGGCTCGACAAGCACGACCAGAGCGTCGCGGTCGCAATCGAGGCGGATGTCTCTCACATGCTGAACATTGCCTGAAGTCTCGCCTTTATGCCACAGTTCTCCGCGGGAACGGCTGAAAAACCACGTTTCCTTTGTCTCGATCGTTTTTTCAAACGATTCTTTGTTCATATAGGCCAGTGTCAGCACTTCTTTGCTTGCTGCATCCTGGACGATCGCCGGGATTAAACCCGCTTCATTAAACTTCAATTCGTCTGCCTTTATCATCTTACATTCACCCCGCGCTCTTTTAGATAAGCTTTTACCTCTTTAACCGACGTTTCTTTGTAGTGGAAGATGGAGGCGGCGAGTGCTGCATCTGCTTTGCCTTCTTCAAACACGGCTCTCATATGCTCGGCGTTTCCGGCGCCGCCTGAGGCAATCACCGGAACCGGGACCGCTTCTGACACGAGCTTTGTCAGCTTGTGGTCAAATCCGTTCTTCTCCCCGTCGGAGTCCATGCTCGTCAGCAAAATCTCGCCCGCTCCCCGCTGAACGGCTTCCTTCGCCCATGACACTGCGTCACGATCCGTCTTTTTCCGGCCGCCGTGTGTGTAAACGAAATATTCGTCTTCAGCTTCATCGTATTTGGCGTCAATGGCGACGACGATGCATTGGGAACCGAAAAAGCCGGCGCCTTCGGCAATCAGCTCGGGGCGAAGGACAGCGGCCGTATTGACGGAAACTTTGTCCGCACCCGCTCTTAAAATCGTCTTCATGTCTTCCAGACGGTTGATACCGCCGCCGACGGTGAAGGGAATCGCAAGCTTTGCCGCCACTCTTTCCACAACGTCGACCATCGTTTTTCTTCCTTCATGCGATGCGGAAATATCGAGAAAGACGAGTTCATCTGCGCCTTCTTTGTCGTACACCTCTGCAAGTTCTACCGGATCGCCGGCGTCCTTCAGTTCAAGAAACTGGATCCCTTTGACGACACGGCCGTCCTTTACATCCAAACACGGTATAATGCGTTTTGTAATCACCTGGTCCCCACCCTTTCAAGCGCTTCAGGCACGGTGAATTGATTCGTGTATAAAGCTTTGCCGACGATTGCGCCGCTGACGCCTTCAGAGCCATGAGCCGCCAAAGCTTCCAAATCGCTAAGAGAGCTGACGCCGCCTGAGGCAATAACCTGTTTTCCGGTGGCTCCGGCAAGCTCTACCGTACTGTCAATGTTCGGTCCGGACAGCATTCCGTCTGTCGCAATATCGGTGAAAATAAAAACCTCCGCGCCTTCCGCGGCCAGCTTTCTGCCAAGCTCCACCGCCGTCACGGATGACGTTTCGAGCCAGCCTTCCGTCGAGACAAAACCGTCTCTTGCGTCAAGTCCAATTGCAATATGATGCTGGTACGTCTTCAGCATCTTTTTGACAAACGCCGGATCAGACACGGCCGAGCTACCTAAAATCACTCTTTCTACGCCATTTGAGAGATAGTCATCAACGTCTTTTTCGGTCCTGATGCCCCCGCCGACCTGCACTTTGACATTCAATCGATCCGCGATGGCTTTCACATGAACATCGTTGACTGTTTTGCCTTCTCTCGCGCCATCCAAATCGACGAGGTGGATCCATTCGGCCCCCTGATCTGCAAACAATGCCGCCATCTCAAGCGGGGAATCCCCGTATACCGTTTCCCTTGCATAGTCTCCCTGCACAAGCCTGACGCATTTTCCATTTCTCATATCGATGGCCGGATATATTGTAAACCCGCTCATGCTGTCACCTTCTGTTCTTCTGTCAATTGTTTGAATCGTTTTAAAATCGACATTCCGACGGTGCTGCTTTTTTCAGGGTGGAACTGGGCCCCGTATACATGATCAAGCCCGACGACGGCCGGTACGCGCACGCCGTAATCAGCGCTTGCCAAGAGAGCTTCCTCATCCATCCCGCTGACATAATAGGAATGGACAAAATAAGCGTAGCCTTCGTCAGCCTTCGTCAAAAGCGGTGAATCGCGGTGAATCGCGAGGCGGTTCCAGCCCATGTGCGGTACCTTTAAGCGGTTTCCCGCTTCATCTCGGGCTTCAAGCTTGACGGCCTTCCCTTTTAAAAGACCGAGTCCGCCGGTAATGCCCCGTTCTTCGCTTTCCTCGAACAACAGCTGCATGCCGAGGCAAATCCCGAGAAGAGGCTTCCCTTCACCGACCGCATCCCGTATAAAGGTCTTTAAATCCGTTTTGTTTAAAATCTCCATCGCATCGCGAAACGCGCCGACTCCCGGCAGGATGTAGCTGTCCGCTTTCTGCAGCTCGCTGATCCGCTCTGATACAATATAATCCGCTCCGATCCGCTCCAATGCTTTTGATACGCTGTACAGGTTCCCCATTCCATAGTCAATGACACCGATCATTTACAGCATTCCTTTCGTTGATGGAATTCCTTTCACGCGAGGGTCAATCATCGTGGCTTCGTCAAGCGCGCGGCCAAGCGCTTTAAAAATCGCCTCAATGATGTGATGCGTATTCGTCCCGTAGTGGACGATGACGTGAAGATTCATGCGCGCTTCCAGGGCGAGCTTCCATAAAAATTCGTGGACGAGCTCAGTATCAAATGTTCCGACTTTCCGGCTCGGAAGCTGCGCCCTGAACTCAAGATGCGGCCTGTTGCTCAAATCGACCGCTACCTGGGCGAGCGCTTCGTCCATCGGCACAAGGCTTGATCCGTAGCGTTTAATGCCTTTTTTATCGCCGAGCGCTTCCAAAAGCGCCTGCCCGAGACAAATGCCGATATCTTCTGTCGTATGATGGTCATCGATGTCCACATCGCCTTCGGCCTTGACGGAAAGGTCGAACTGGCCGTGCTTTGTAAATAAGTCGAGCATGTGCGTCATAAACGGCACAGCTGTTTGAATATCCGCTTCTCCTTGGCCGTCAATATTGAAAGACAGCTTAATATCCGTTTCATTCGTTTTTCTTGCCCGTTCGGCTTTTCTCATCAGTCTTCCTCCCCGTTTCTTGATTCGATGGCTCTAGCATGTGCTTCAAGCCCTTCCATTCTGGCAAAAGCGGCTATCCTTTCAGCGTTTTCGCGGAAAGCTTCCTTGCTGTATGAGATGATGCTAGATCGTTTTTGAAAGTCTTCGACGCTGAGCGGGCTTGAAAATCTCGCCGTTCCGTTGGTAGGCAGCACGTGATTCGGACCTGCAAAATAATCCCCGACAGGCTCAGAACTGTAGCGCCCCAAGAAAATCGCGCCGGCGTGCTTGATTTTTCCAAGCAGCGCCTCAGGATTTTCCGTTACGATTTCAAGGTGCTCCGGAGCAAGCTCGTTAACGGCAGTGACGGCGTCATCAATGGTTTCTGCTACATAAATACAGCCGTGATCTTCAATGGACTGCCGGGCAATGTCTTTTCTCGGCAGCTCTTCAAGCTGGCGGTTCACTTCTTTCTGAACGGCTTCAGCGAGTGAATGGGAATCGGTGACCAGAACGCTTGACGCCATCGCATCATGTTCAGCCTGCGAAAGCAGGTCTGCGGCGATTTCACGCGGGTTTGCCGTCTGATCGGCAAGAACGGCGATTTCGCTCGGCCCTGCAATCATGTCGATGTCAACCTGGCCGAATACCTCGCGTTTCGCCAAGGCGACATAAATATTGCCGGGCCCCGTGATTTTATCGACAGGGTATATCGTTTCCGTTCCGTGGGCCAGAGCCGCTATCGCCTGAGCCCCTCCGATTTTGTACATTTCTTTTATGCCGAGCTCAGCCGCCGCGACGAGAACCCCCGGAGACAGCTTCCCGTCCTTTCCCGGCGGAGATGCAAGCACAATCCGGCCGACGCCCGCAACAATTGCAGGAATGACATTCATCAGAACCGATGACGGGTAAGCCGCGGTTCCTCCGGGAACGTAAACGCCAGCCGAATCAAGCGGCGTGATTTTTTG
Source organism: Bacillus sp. JJ675 (assembly GCF_036963165.1). Lineage (NCBI taxonomy): Bacteria > Bacillati > Bacillota > Bacilli > Caryophanales > Bacillaceae > Bacillus > Bacillus sp. JJ675. The sequence goes on from NZ_JBALMR010000034.1 coordinate 4,442, forward strand.
CCCGAGCATCGTTCCGTCTTCTCTGTGGTAAAACCAGGAAGATGCCAGCTGCCGTTCATGATATTCTTTTATATTGGAAATCGCCGCTTTCAGCGTATCCACATCTTCCTGTTTCAGCATGCTGTAGGCTTCCTTGATTTCCTGTTCGGAAACGCGCGGATCGGATACAACGGCTCCGTCAAACCGCTTCGTAAAATCGGCAACAGCCGCATCCCCGCGTTTGATCACCTCGTCAATGATCGTGCGTACAGCTTTTCTTTGTTCTTCCGTTCCGGCGCTGATCGACCTTTTCAGCGAAACAGCGGTATTCCCGCCGATGGATTTGATCTTCATATTATCTATTCCCCTTCCACGATAAGCGCAAGCCTTGAAGCCATTTCATCGATGACATCGTCTTTCATCCGGTAGCTCACGGGATTCACGATAAACCGTGACGTAATGTCGCAAATTTTCTCGGTTTCCACAAGGCCGTTTTCCAAGAGCGTTTGTCCGGTTGACACAATATCTACGATCCGGTCGGCGAGACCGATGAGCGGGGCAAGCTCGATCGACCCGTTCAGCTTAATGATTTCGACCTGCTCTCCCTGTTCCCTGAAATAGCTTGACGCGACATTCGGATATTTCGTCGCCACTCTCGGTGCAACACCGCCTGCAGCAGCCTGCGGCAGACCGGCTACTGCCAGGCGGCATTTGCTGATCTTCAAATCGAGAACCTCGTAGACATCACGCTCTTCTTCAAGCATGACGTCTTTGCCAGCGATTCCGGCATCCGCCACTCCATGCTCCACATATGTTGTGACATCCATCGGTTTAGCCAGGATAAATCGAAGGCTTTCTTCCGGTACATCGATAATCAATTTTCTTGAATCTTCGAATTCTTCGGGAAGCTGATAGCCGGCTTTTCGGAGCAGTCCGGCGGCTTCATCAAAAATCCGTCCTTTCGGCATTGCAATCGTCAATCGTTTACCCATGCTGCTCTTCCTTTCCGGAACCGATAAAATAGGTCACGTTTTGAAAAGATTTCGTCATTTGATCGATGTTTTCGATCCCGGCTAAATCTTGGAGAACGACTTTTTTGCCCCTCCGCCGTTCTTCCTCTGCGAATTGAATGGCCTCTATCCTTTGCTCCGTGCTGAAAATGACGATATCCATTTTTTCTTGTGCATCTTCCGCGTTCAAAGCTTCAAGCAGCCTGTCGATACGGATTCCGAAGCCCGTCGCCGGAGCCGGGGAGTCGAAGCGGCCGAGCAGCTGGTCATAGCGTCCTCCGTTCCCGATCGGAAAGCCGACGTTTTCAGCGTATATTTCAAATAAAATACCGGTATAGTAGCTCATATGACTGACCATGCTTAAGTCGAGCCTGACGTCTTCTGCGCATCCGTAATCGCCGAGTGTCTGCCAAAGAGCTTCAAGCTGTGTAATCGCACTCTTTCCTTGTTCGCAATCGATGATCGCTTTAGCCGAGCCGCACGTTTCAATACCGCCCCTCAGCTTCAGAAGCTCAAGCAGCCTGTTTTTATCGATTGACGATAAATTCAGCGATTTCACGTGTTCGCGGTAGCCGACGTAATTTTTTTCATATAAAAAGCGCCGCAGCACTTGAGCCCTTTCTTCATTTCCCAAAACGTCCATAAATAACGCATCTGCGATTCCGATATGGCCGATCGAAATTTTAAAAGACGTAAGCCCCGCGTTTTTAAGCGCACTAACGACAAGGGCAATCACCTCGGCATCGGCGCTTGATGATCCGTCTCCAATTAGCTCGACCCCGACCTGTTCAAATTCTGCGGGACGGCCGCCTTCGCGTTCCTGCGCTCTGAAAACGTTCGCCGCATACCCGACGCGGATCGGATGATGTTGTTTCAAAAGCTGTGAAGCCGCCACCCTTGCAATGGGCCCTGTCATATCAGGGCGCAGCACAAGCGTCTTCCCTTCCTGATCAAGCAGCTTAAAAAGCTGCTGTTCTAAAATAGCTGACTGCACGCCGACCGTCTCATAAAACTCGAGCGTCGGAGTTTCCACAAATCGGTATCCCCACAGGCCGATCACATCAAGAAGTGCAGAACGCACCCTTTTCTTCGTTTCATAGAGACCGGGCAGCGTGTCTCTCATGCCGTGAGGCTTTTCGAACATAAACATCTGACTTGCACCCCCGTATACGTTTGAAGAAAAATTCCGAATCCTTTAGTTCGCTAATATGATAATATGCTAACAGATGAAAGAGTCAAAATCAATAACAGACTGTCCCACTTTTGTTAAAATGATTTCTTTTATTTTAAGAATGCCTTGATGATATAATCGTATAAAGAACAAATTTTTATTCTCTAAAACAGGACGGGAGACTGATATGAAATTCATCAAAGCGCTATTTTCTATTTTTTTCTTAACAGCTTTTGCCTTAGCCATTTTCATACTGTTTTCCAAAGATATGATCGGCCCGTTAATTCACGAAAACAGCCAAGCGAAAACGGGGGGAGAAGAAGTCAAAAGCAAAGAAGCGGACAATACGCTGGACGTGCCGTTAATCAAACAAATGGATGCTCCGAAGCTTTATAACGGATGCGAAGTCGCCAGCCTGGCGATGATCTTAAACTACAGCGGATATGATGTGTCGAAAAATGAACTGGCTCAAAAAATCAATAGAGTGCCGCTCACCTATCAAAACGGCTTAAAAGGAAACCCTAACGACGGATTTGTCGGCGATATGGAAAACGGCCCTGGCCTAAGTGTCTACCACGGTCCGATTTACAAGCTGGCCGCTTCTTATGCGGGCACGAAAGCTATCGACCTGACGGGAAAAAAGCCGGCGGCCATCTATAAACAGCTCAACAAAGGAAGACCGGTCTGGGTCATTACCACCGTAAGATTTGCCCCGGTCAATGATATGCAAACGTGGAATACGCCGTCAGGCAAGGTTGATGTCACCTACAGCGTCCATAGCGTCGCGATTACCGGCTATAATGATAAATACGTTTATTTGAACGATCCTTACGGCTACAAAAACAGGAAAGTCGACAGAAGCAATTTTGAAAAGGCATGGAAACAAATGGGCAGCCAGGCGGTTGTCATCGCTTCATAACAAAGAGGCTGGAATGAATCATTCCGGCCTCTTTTTCATATTATTTGATTCCTTTTTGAACAGCCTGCCAAATGAACTCTGATTCATGACAATAAAGAATATACAGAAACGCCGACGGGGATCTTCATGTTTCTAAGACGACATGCTGCTGATGATTCTGATCCGTATAGGGAAACGTCATCGAAGCTGTCTGTTGATCGTATGACGGACTTGCTTTTGCCTCATTGAATTTCATCCCGCTGCTTCATTGCATTTTGATCCGGATTTGTTACATCCCAATCGTATCCGCAAGAAGGGATTCCCATGATTTCCTTATCAGCGCTTATTTCTTGAACGGCAATCCTGAGGGAGCCTTTCACCCAGCCCATGCTTGGAACAGATCCCGGCTTGCTCCAGCTGCCATGCATACCCACAAACTCTTTTTCATCGTCATACCCCAAAACTTTTTCTATTGATTCTTTGATCACGTTCGAAAATAGCTCTATTTTCACTGGCTAAATAATTAAAAATGAATATACCGATTTTTAATCCGTTTTTAATTTACCGTATTTTCTAAATTTCCAATTTATTTATTTACAATCGTTGAATCTCCTTTTATGATAATACGGAAGTTGAATACCTCCCTTTCATTGCAAAAGAACCAGAACGAAAATGGCAGGCGGAGACAAAGGCGGGAGACATGGCTTTATATCAGCCAATACTAAATCTTTAGGAGGGTTTCGGTTATGAAAAAATTAGCAGGTTTGGTCGTGCTGTCTGGCTTGGTTGCCGGTTTGAGTGGACAGGCTTTTCCTGAAAAAGCCTCTGCCGCAGAGATCGTCCATCAAACGATTGTCGTTGAAAAAGGGAAGACTTATGATGGAAAAGGACAGCGTTTTACGGCTGGTCCGGAGCTTGGCGACGGCAGTCAGAAAGAAGGCCAAAAACCGATTTTCAAGGTGGAGAATGGGGCGACGCTGAAAAATGTCGTGCTTGGCGCACCGGCTGCTGATGGCGTTCACACTTATGGAAACGCTTCTATCAGCAATGTCGTTTGGGAGGATGTCGGTGAGGACGCCCTGACCGTGAAACAAGAAGGGAATGTCACCATCAACGGAGGATCTGCGCGTCTGGCCTCAGATAAGATTTTTCAAATCAACAAAGCGGGCACCTTTGCGGTGAAAAACTTCACAGCTGATCAAGGCGGCAAGTTCATCCGTCAGCTCGGCGGTTCAACCTTTAAAACTTCCGTCATAATTGACAACTGCACCATCACCAACATGAAGGAAGCCATTTTCAGAACGGACAGCTCAACAAGCACTGTCACGATGACAAACACAAGATACTCGAATGTCGGCAAAAAATGGATCGGAGTAAAACATGTTACGGAAAAAAACAATCAGGAATTCTAGCCATGAAAAACCCCCTCTGTTTACTCAGCGGGGGGTTCCATCCGTTTCTCCATTTCTTCTTTTGTATAAATGAGCCGCATCGGATTGCCGCCGACAAAAGCGCCCGGCGGGACGTCCTTATGGACGAGCGTTCCGGCGGATACGACGGCGCCGTCTCCGATGGTCACGCCGGGAAGGATCGTCGAATTGGCCCCGATCATCACTTCGTCGCCGATTGTGACCTCGCCGAGACGGTATTCTTTAATTAAATACTCATGGGCTAAAATCGTTGTATTGTAGCCGATCACGGTATTGCGGCCGACGGAAATTTTTTCGGGAAACATCACATCAAGCATAACCATCAAGGCAAATGAGCTTTGCTCTCCGATCTTCATCCGCAAAAACGTTCTGTACATCCAGTTTTTCATCCCGAGAAACGGTGTATAGCGGGCCGTCTGAATGACGATGAAGTTTTTGACCACTTTGAAAAACGGAACCGTTTGATAGACATGCCATAAGGAGTTGGCTCCTGACACCGGATAGCGCTTCGTGTTTCTCAAGCCGGTTCCACTCCGAGGATCGCAAGGAGATCGCTCATTTTGCCGAGCATATAGTCGGGCTGATGCTTGGCAAGGCTTGCTTCCCCTTTAATCGTCCAGGCGACGCCCGCCGTTTTTGTGCCCGCATGTTTCCCGGCTAAAATATCGTGGTAATTGTCGCCGACCATGATCGCTTCTTCAGGGCGGCTTTCGAGCTTGGAAAGCGCAAGCAGAACAGGCTCCGGATCAGGTTTGGCGCGCGTGACGTCGTCAAGCGTTACAACCGTCTCGAAGAATCGGTCAAGCCCTGTCAGCTTGAGGCCCATGTTGACGGTATCGCGCAGTTTTGTCGTCACGATTCCGAGCTTATACCCTTCTTCGGCCAAGCGGTCGAGCGTTTCGTAAACCGTATCATATTCCGTTACGAGCTGATCGTGCATTTTATGATTGAACTCTCGGTACATGCTGATCATTTCTTCCGCCTTATCTTTATGTATGCCGCTGAAGGTTTCGTAAAGGGACGGACCGATGAACGCAAGCACATCCTCCCTTTGATAACGCCCTGGGGCGTAATGTTCAAGCGTATGCAAAAAAGATGCAATGATCAGCTCATTTGTATTGATGAGCGTTCCATCCAAATCAAACAGAACAGTATTTATTTTCATATAAAGCTTCCTTTCTCTTGAACGGAATAGTCCGGCTTCCTCCAGAGGCGAGAAATCGCGATCGTCAGGAGGACCGCGGTGGCAAGCCTGATCACAAGAAGCGGCCAGACCGGAATGCCGAGCGGGATAAATACCAATGTATCTTCAACGACGGCATGGCAGGCGACGAGAAAAATGAACGCGAGCGTCACATCACTGTTGCTGACGCCGTCTTCTTCGACAGCTTTGATCATGACCCCGGCTCCGTATGCGAGCCCGATCACGAGTCCTGCAACCATTGTCATCGATGTATTTTCTTTCATCCCGAGCATTCTCGTTACCGGTGCAAACCACTTTGAGAAAACGTTCAGCCAGCCGAGGTCTCTCATATATTGAATGACGATCATCAGCGGGATGACGATCGCGGCAAGCTGAAGGATTCCCAGACCGGCTTTTGTGAAGGCTTCAAGCGCAATGTCAAACCAGCCCGTCGGAGCCGCGCCTTTTGCAGAAATCAAACCGTATTTTGCAGCCTCTCCTCCGCCGTGCCACAAGAGGTTGATAAAGATGGCTGAAAAGGCGGCAAGGCCGATGCGGACAAGCAAAATGAGCCATATTTTGATTCCGACCCTTGAAGCGACCGTCGACTCGATAATCAGGTTATGGCAAAATGACAGCATGACCGCCAGAATAAACACTTCCTTAACAGACAAATCGAGCGTTAATATTCCTGCAATCCCGGCATACAGGTTGAGCATGTTGCCTAACACGAGCGGTATCGCCGCTTCCCCCGAAAGACCGAAAACTCCCATCGCCGGCGTGATGATCTTGATCAGCCAGCCCATCACCGGGGTATGCTGGAGCAGGCTGACGATCAGCGTAACCGGAAAAATCACTTTTCCGAGCGTCCACGTCGTTTTCAGCCCCGCTTTCGCCCCGGCCTTTAAGGTTCCCTTCATTGCTGTCTCCCCTTTACATGCAGTCTACATCTCTTGATATCGTTTAATTTGATCGCCTTTAAACCGTCTGTACAGAATGAGCGCGACCGCGCAAACGATCAGAACAATCGAAATGACTTGGGCGATTCTGAGCGATTGCGTCAGCATCAGGCTGTCCGTGCGCAGGCCTTCGATATAGCAGCGTCCGATCGAATACCAGATGATATAGAGTAAAAACAGCTCGCCCCTTTTTAAATTCGCTTTTCTCAAAAGAAGTAAAATGATGACTCCCGTAAAGCTCCATAATGATTCGTATAAAAAAGTAGGCTGATAATATTGCCCGTTAATATACATTTGGTTGATGATGAAATCAGGCAAGTGCAGATTTTCCAAAAACGCCCTTGATACGGCGTCACCGTGCGCTTCCTGGTTCATAAAGTTTCCCCAGCGGCCGACCGCCTGGCCTAAAAGGATGCTCGGCGCCGCAATATCGGCGAGTTTCCAAAAGGAAATGCCCTTTACCTTTGAATAGACGATCCCCGTCAGCACGGCTCCGATAAGGCCGCCGTGGATCGCCAGGCCGCCGTTCCATATTTGAACGATCTGATCGGGATGTTTGCTGTAATAGTCCCATTGAAAAATGACATAGTACGTTCTCGCGCAAATAATCGCAATCGGTATCGCAAAAAGAACGAGGTCCACAAAAGTGTCTTTATGAAGCCCCCTTCGTTCGCCTTCCCTGACCGCCAGCCACAATCCGAGCAGCGCTCCGCAGCCGATAATGATCCCGTACCAGTGGACGGCAATCGGGCCTAAGTGAAAGGCAATCGGATTTAAAGGTTCAATCGTTTCATTCATATTGTCAACTCCTATTCTTCAAGCTCACCGTCTTCGATCACGTCCGCAAGCTTATTGGTGAATTGCTCAGCAGCGTTCAGGCCCATTCGCTTCAACCTGAAGTTCATGGCAGCCACTTCGATAATAACGGCGAGGTTTCGCCCCGGACGGACCGGAATGGTCAGCTTTGGAATTTCGGTATCAATGATTCTCATTTTTTCTTCATCAAGCCCTAAACGGTCATACTGTTTTCCCTGCTCCCAAAGCTCAAGGCTCATCACAAGGGTAATCCGTTTAAAACTCCTGACGGCTCCCGCGCCGAAAAGCGTCATTACGTTGATGATGCCGAGGCCTCTGATCTCAAGGAGATGCTCAATTAATTCAGGCGCACTCCCGATCAGCGTGTCCTGATCTTCCTGCCTGATTTCCACGCAGTCGTCGGCTACAAGACGATGGCCTCTTTTGACAAGCTCCAATGCAGTTTCGCTTTTTCCGACCCCGCTCTTTCCAATAATCAACACACCTACACCGTACACATCGACGAGCACGCCGTGGATCGCCGTCGTCGGCGCGAGCTGGCTTTCGAGGAAATTCGTCAGACGGCTTGACAGACGCGTCGTCTTCAACGGCGAACGCAGTACAGGGACGCCGTTTTGTTCAGAAGCTTCGATCAGTTCCGGGGGAATCGGCAAATCCCGCGAAAGGATGATCGCCGGCGTAATCTCAGTACACAAAGAAAGCATCCGCTGTTTTTTTTCTTCCTCAGGGAGTTTCTCAAAAAAGGTAATTTCCGTTTTCCCAAGCAGCTGGACCCGTTCTTTCGGATAATATGTAAAATATCCCGCCATTTCAAGACCCGGCCTTGACAAATCACTCATCGTAATCGGACGGTTGATTCCTTCTTCTCCGCTGATCAGTTCCAGCTTAAATTTATCCATCACATCTTTTGTTCGAACTTTCGGCACGATTGATGCACCCTCCTCTTCTCAGGTGAAGAAAAACTAGACATTCAGCTTTATTCTATCACTTTCAAAATAAACCTAAAACAATTTTTGATAAAGCTTCATGACGATTCCCCAGAGCTACCCGGCGAAAGACTTTCTTTCATCCCGAAAAATCAGTAGTATGAAGAGAGGAACGTTTAAAGGAAGTGAACAGAGCGTGGAATACAACATTCACGATACAACCGTGCTGAACGAGGACATCCTTTCTCCCGAGGAAAAGGAAACATGGGTTCTTTATATGAAAGTGCTGACAGCGGCTGGACTCGGGGATGTCTCTGAATGGATGAAGCTTGATATCAGTATGCCGCAAATGAAAGTATTAATGCTTTTGAACAACCACGGAAAACTGAAAGTCTCGGAGATCGCCGAAAAAATGGGCGCCTCCCTGCCTAATATGACCGGGCTTCTCGGCCGTCTTGAACAGGCCGATTTTATAAAAAGAACGCATTCTGAGACAGATCGAAGAACGATCGTCGTCGAATTGACGGAGAGAGCAAAAGGTATTTTCCGAGGCTTGTATAAAAAAGGGCATGGGAAGCTGAAGAAAGCCCTCGAAATGATGAATGAAGAAGAAAAGAAAAAAGTGAATGAAGGGCTCAGCATCCTTGAAAAAGCGCTGAAATCAAATGAATCAGACTAATAAAGCCGCGGCCGGTACAAGCGCGGCTTTTTTTGATGAAAAATTTCTTTTGACAAAACAAGGATTTTGAAGGATGATGAAAATAGTTCACTTAAAGTGAATTATTAGTTTGGAGTTAATGATATAAGGGGGGAATCATGATGCCAGCCACTCTTCCGGTAGACGAACCGAACCAGAAATGGGCAATTGTTCTGTTTACGGTCGGCGTGTTTATGGCAGCCTTGGACAATGGGATTATTTCAGCAGCACTTACGACCATCAATGAGTCTTTTCAAGTGTCCCCTTCGTGGGGAGCATGGGGAATTACGCTTTATACACTAGGCTTGTCCGTCAGTGTTCCGATTGTCGGAAAGCTGTCAGACCGTTACGGAAGAAAAAAACTGTTTATTGCAGAGGTCACGCTTTTTGGCATAGGGTCTTTATTGGTTGCCATCAGCCAAAACTTTCCGGTGTTTTTAGCGGCGCGTCTCATTCAATCGCTTGGCGGGGGCGGCATTTTCATCATCGGAAGCTCCCATGTTCTCACGGCGCTCCCGAAAGAAAAACAGGGGACTACGCTTGGACTGTTAGGTGCGATGAACGGGATCGCCGCTGTGCTCGGTCCGAATATCGGCAGCTTCATTCTTGATATCGCCGGAAGCTGGCATTGGCTGTTTTTGATTAATTTGCCGATTGCCGCCGGACTCGTCCTGTTGAGCTTTCCGTTTATCGGCGAAACAAAAGCGGATCAAATCAAGCCTCTCGATCTGACGGGAACCGTCATTTTATCTTTGGCCATTTTGTCTGTTATGTACGGCATAACAAATCTTAATGGCCAAGATGTATTGACCGGCCTGGCCGATCCAAGCTTTTTCTTTTTTGCCGCGGCCGGCCTCGTTTTGTTTGCGGGACTGTTTTTTTATGAAAAACGGGTCGAGCAAAAAGGCGGAGATCCGATCCTCGCCTGCAGCTTATTGAAAAACAAAGTGTTTCAATGGACGCTTTTTATCGGTTTCTTATCCGGGGGGCTGTTGGCTGCCGTCATTTTTATTCCTTCATATGCGGAGCAGTATTTGCATGTCGCCCCGGAAAAAGCAGGCTACTGGATGACACCGCTTGCGCTTGCTTCAGGCGCAGGAGCGGGACTCGGCGGAATGATGGCTGACAAAAAAGGGCCGGTCAAAACAACTTTGCTCTCAGGAGCCGTTTCATTTTTGGGCTTTTTGCTGTTGTCGGTCTGGGTGACGGAAAAATGGGAATTTGTTTTAGCGAGCGTGATTGCCGGGATCGGTTTTGGCTTTCTGTTGGGCGCGCCTTTAAATATGCTCGTATCAGAGTCCGCAAGACAGCATTACGGAACCGCGCTCGGAACATTGTCGCTCGTCAGGCAAATGGGACTGACACTGGCGCCCGCGATTTATGCCGGATTTATTACGGCCGGCTACGAAAATATCGCCGGCCGTATCACCGAAAAACTAAAGGACAGCGGCATTTCCGCGAATTCATTTGCAGGAGGCGAAACAAATGCGCTGCAGCTGAAAGAAAAGCTCAGCCAAATTCCGGATCCTAATATAAAACAAATCATTACAGATGCGATTCAAGAGAGCATTGGTACGGGATTTGGAAAACTTTACTTAGCCGCTGCCATCATCTCCATTATTGTAATTGGCGCGATCACCATATTATCGGTCTATAGAAACAAACAGGCCCCCATCCGCGGCATGAAAAAATAAAAAACACCTGCCTTCCGCTAGGAAAACAAGTGCTTTTTACGGCCAAAAATCGTGTATACAGCCAGCAAAAATCCAATTTCGGCAATCGGAAGCCGGTTTTTTAAGACATTGATCAAGGAAGGGAGTCCCGCTTCGCATACCGCGCGGGCGGCTCCCGGTGGTGGTTTTGTTGCAGAACTGTCCGACATGTTTCTATGGTGTGCGGAAGCAGGCCACTCTGACCCTTTACCACTTGAAAACGGCTTCATATCTTCTTGTTTCGTCGTGAATTTCCAAATGTCAGACCGGCTTTTTCCGCCGTATTTGTCAAAAGCCTCAGCATACCAGAAATAGCTGGTGTTCGGCTTTAATTGATCCCATGTTACCGATGCCGTTTTTCCGCTTCTGATCTTCTTCGTCTGGCCGATTTGCTGATCAGAAAAAACATTCAGCTCAAAGTAGTCGGTTTTTACTTTTTTCCGGCGCGGCTTTAGATCGGTTTTAATGCTGAATTCGTCTTTTGCTCCGTATTGCTCCGGATTATAAAAATGATAATCATCAAGGTATGGCGAATATGTTTTGACATGAATCGTGTCCCGTTTCGGATCGACATGAAAAATCCTTAAATAGCCTTGCCCGCCTTCCGGCCCGCCTTGATAATCCGCGAGCATTTGATATACGTTCCGGTCAGTGTGTCCGTCACCGTCATCATCAAGCTTGTCGACTTTCAAATTCGAGCTGTGATAATGGCCGCTTAATACAGCGATTACGTTTTTGTTCGGCTTGATGACATGCTCAAAGATCCTGTCGCCGATCGGGCTCCTATTGCCGCTGACGAGCAAATATTCGTGAAACGACAAGATCGCTTTTCGGTCCGGATGCATTTTCAGCACCTCATCCATCCACCGCAGTTCTTTCGCTCCGATTCCCCAGCCCATGAAGATCATGATATAGTCATTGCCCCCGCACGAAATTAAATCGTAATGCCCTTTATTATTCAAATAGGAGCCCCCGTAAAACGGCTTGTTTTTAAAGCGCCGTTCGCCGAAGTATTTGCCGTACCGCAGATAGGAGCGGCTTTTATGGCTGACATCGTGATTGCCGGCGAGAACTCCGTACGGCACCCGGCGGTCATCGAGCACCTTCATAAATTGGTCGGCCCGCTTCCATTGAGCGGGCTGGTCCGCTTCATCGACAATATCCCCTGTATGAAAGACATATTGAATGTTCAGCCTGTCCTTCTGCTCGGCGATCCAGTTCACCTGCTTTTCAAAAATGTGCGGATAGCTTTCCGCGTAATATTGAGTGTCAGACATCCAGATAAACGTATAGTCGTCGTGGGAAAGCTGGATCTGATCCTGGATGATGATGCTTGCCCTGGATTTGCGGACATGGTCGGCCATCTTTATGCTTCCTTTGAGCGTAAAGTTCCTGCTGTCTTTTGCGATATGATAAACAAGCGCATCCCATCGGTGTTTGTTATAGTTCCAGGCAAACATGGACACCCTTCTCCCCGGGAGGGAGCTTCCACGCCATGTCACTTCCGCTTGATCGTTCTCATCGACTTGTTCATCGATTTTCACATCGAAGCGGTGATACGGGAACCGGGTTGTTGAGACGGTTTCAAAGCCTCGTCCGTCAACTGCGGCCATGCTGCTTTTCTCCTTTTTTGACAGCGGTTTTTCCCCGCCGGGGGCAAAGCCCCTTGGCGGCTCCGTCTCGCTACCGTACGTAGATACGTTTACATGTTCATCGTCTTTTACTGTATATTGATAACCACGATAAAAAGAAACCTTCATTCTGTCTTTTGTCGGATCTTTGACGCGAACGGCCAGGTCAGCCTGTGTACTGCCGGTCGGAGCCTTTACTTTTTCGGGTTTTTCCGGCTGTTCTTTTTTAACGTGAAACACCTTTTTTGTAACGGACGCATTGCCCGCTCCATCGGCTGCCTTTATTTTAAAAACATGCTTGCCTGGGGCAAGCTCTGCGGATGTTGCACCATGAGGCAAAGAAATCGCTTTACCGTCGAGAAACGCTTTGATTTCTTTGATGCCGCTTCGCTTATCATGAATATCCGCGTCAAGCGTAAAAGCACCTTTATACGTTTTGCCGTCTTTCACGGAAGCTTTTATGAGAGGGCCGCTGTTGTCGACCATGACCTTCCGTTTTACTTTTTCCTCCCTGTTCTCCGCTTCAACCGTATGCCAGCCCTCTTTCCAGGCTTTTGTATTCCACTGAAAGGCAAGTGCCTTAAAACAGCCGTCCTCAAGGGAAAAACGAAATTCGTACCATTCCCGTGCATCGCGATTGTCTCCGACACGGAGCTCAGTTTTCGGATCACGATAGCGCTCATCGCGGATGACCGTACCGTCCCCCAAGACCAGACGCGGGTTTTTCAACAAAAAATCGTCCCGGTTTTCAGCGGAGGATTGTTGAAACGGAGACGATTTAGTACCTGAACGGACTTTAATCGAAAAGGGTTTGCCCTTTGAAAATTCCTCAGACGCAATCGGTACGGTGATCGTCGTATATCGTTGGTGTGTATCGTCAAATATTTTGTGAACCCGCTTTCCGATCGTCACCGCATTTTTAAAATAAAGGTTGGTTTTGTTAGCGTCAAAGGCGAAGTAAGCCGTCTTTTCAAGGGCTGTACCCGCCGGTTTCTGCTCTTTCCCGTCAATCCGGATGACCGTCTCCTCAGGCGGCCTTTCTGATGTAGCTTTCAGCAGCACGTTCCCTGAAACCGTGCCGCGCTCCTCTACATTCAACCTGAGCCCTTTTAAAAAGCTTTGCTCGAGAGAGATCGTTTTCTTTTCCCCGGTAACCGCGTTAGACCCATCACTGGCTTTTATATAATACTCAAGCTTTTCCTTGCCGATAAATTCTGCAAAAAAAATGTTATGCCGATAAAGGCCGTCTGTTTGGCTTTTTTCGACGCTTACTTCTGTAAAAGGCTCATCATCGTTCATTCTGTAAAAAAACTGCGCTTTTTTGACCCGTTTATTGTCCTTTATCTCGGCGAGGAGCTGTATTGCCTCCCCGGGCTTTACAGGCTGATGGACGGTCAGATCCCTGATTCGGGGCTTTTCTCTATCTGGGAGGACGGTAACCATTTCCGACGGCGTCTGCTCCCTTAAAAGCGAACCTGGAGAGGGTTTCGTCTCCCCGCTCGATATTTTCGCCATTTGCTTCGATCCGTCAATCGGGTACTTATAAAGAATCGCCTTGTTTTTAACCACGTCAGTCCGGCCTGGTTCATGGCGGTAATGTGCGGCAGCAATCTCATCCCCGCTGTCCGTTGTGATAACCAGATCCCTTGATGCCATGTTGGCCATGCCGCCTTTCAATCCGGAAAGCGTTCTGCCTTCTTGAAGATGAACACCGTAATAGCGGTTAAAATCGGCCGCGGTTAGATGTGCGTTCGCTTCGTTTTTCAACCAAAACACATGCGTTTTACCGGAAGGAATCCTGATATCTTCCTGTTCAAAAGGCCAGAGCGCATCAGACTCCTTTCCCTTTTCAGGATGTCTGTATCTGATGTTGTAGCCGTTCAAATGAATAGGCTTTGTTGTATTGTTATAAACCTCGATAAATTCGTATCCGTCCTTGCCGCCGACATTGGCCGAATCGACGACCATTTCGGTAATCAAAAGCTCAGGCAGCTTTTGTATGTCGGCCAGAAACCCGTTCACATCGATCGTGTACAAATCCGTTCTGGCATAATGATCGCCAGCTTGTGCTTCAATATAATAAACGACCTTGTCGGACGTTAACATGGTGCTGTTAATTTTAGCAATGTAGCTTTCCTTTTTGCCCGGGATTATCTCCATCGGCACCGCCCGAAACGGCAATTCTTCATTTTGCTTGTAATAAAGGATAACGGTGTCGGCAGCCGCCTTTGCGGTAAAAAGCAGATCCTCCCCCTTCTTCCCTTTTTCTACGGGCGTATGCCTTATAACAGGAGAGTTTGAGGCATTTGCCGGCAGTGCTTCACCTGCATCAGCGGCTGACACCGGCAAAACCAAAAGACACGCTGTGACAATCAACAAAAGGGTTTGGCGGTTTCTGTTCTTTTTCATCGTCTACCTCCCTTTCGTATTTTGCCTTGTCACGCCTTTTTTATGAAGCAAAAAAAGAAGCCTGAACATGTCAGGCTCTTCGTTTTTATTTTCTTGTCATCATCGGTTCGATGATCGCTTTTTGGATCAGCAGGTGGAAAACCGACAGGACAATCGATGCAAATATAGCTGTTCCAAAGCCGTCCAGGTTAAAGCTGTCCCCCATAATCGCTGCCGTCATATACAATGTAACGGCATTAATCACAAATAAAAATAAACCGAGCGTAACAACCGTGACAGGCAGCGTGAGAATAATCAGCACCGGCTTCACAATGACATTCAAAATCGATAAAACCAAACTCGCCATAATGGCGGCGCCGACGCTTCCAACGTGAACCGAGTCAAAATAACCGGCAATTACAATTAGCAGCAAAGCGTTGACAAGAACGCTTATAATCCATCTTATCATCTACTTAACGTCTCCTTCATTCGGAACTACAAACACCCAGACGATATAAATCAGCAGCACGGGAATTCCCGTCGAAAAAATAAACAATAAGACCGTGATGATTCGCAGCAGTGCGGCGTCCATGTTAAAATACTCAGCCAGACCCCCGACGACTCCGGCAATCTTTCTGTCTTTTTCGGATCGAAATAGCCTTTTCATTGTATCACTCCTGTGTATGATTTAGATGAATCGATCCAGTTTTTGATTCTAAAAATACCGTCATGCTGTGATCATGATTTTGATTGGCTTTAATATGCATTTCCTTCTGTATCGTTTCATTTTTTTCTTTAAGGATTTCCGCGTCGGACAGGGCGTTTGACAGGGAACCGAGATTGCTTTTCAGCTCGGCTGTCACGGCGCAGTCGCGGGGCACATTCAATTCGATGCTGCCTGTGGTTGTTTTCACATAAACCGAGCGGCAGTGCGGACTCCTGACTGTCGCGGCAATATTGCCGTTAAAGCTCTGCAAATCAAGAGCCTCGCACGATCCTTTCACATCGATCAACCCGTTAATCGTTTCCGCTTCAATCTCGCCGCATTCATGATCTGCCAGTTTGATCTGCCCGTTGGCTGTTTCCAGTGCAGCTTTGCCTGCAGTCAGCCCGGAAAACGACAAAATACCGTTTGTCGTTTTCGCCGAAAGCTCTTTTACGTTTAAATGTTCCCCCCTGATCGGACCATTAAACAGCTTGAAACGGATTTTACCGTATTCCTTGTCTGGAATATAGACGGTCAGATTGGTCTTCATCGTTTTTTTCTCCGTACGGACCGAAAATCTCTCGCCTTCGACGCCGCATTCTATATGCTCGAGAAAAGCCCGTCTCGCTTCATCCTGATCTTCGGCACGGTACACTTTCGCCTGGCACTCAACGCGCACGTCAGGGTCTGTCCACGGGACGAGATTGACGCTGCCGTTGGCGAGCTGAACGTCCAGCGTTGAAAAATCCGTATCTTTAAACTGAAAAATATGCTGGACTTCGAATGATTGCCCAAAATTCAAATCAAGATCGACTTCTTTTACTTTCTTAACGGCGGTATCGATCCATTCAAACAGCTTGGAACCGATCGAAGGCTTCGGATCTTTTTTCTTTTCGTTAAAAAATTGGTCTGAATCGATGACATTCTCGGATAATGCCGTGATCTTGCTTTCTTTTTCCTTATAGTCTTCCTCAAGTTTTTCGATCAGGATCAGCGCTTCTTTTGCGGAAAGCTTCCCTTCTTCAACCAATTGTAAAATCCGTTCTTTTTCATTTTTCATGAAAATCCCCCGTTCTCCTTCTTTTTAAACCCGCGTCAGCATCTTAATCCCTTGGACCACGTTCCAAATCGCAATTATCAAGCTGATGACCACGAAAAAAATGATGCCTCCAAAAACAGAAAAAAACGCTAAAAATCCGCCATCATTAAATATAACCGTTCCGCTTATTGCGCCTGCAGCCAATATCACCACGCTGATAAACGGAATGATATGCGAAATAAGCGAGCGCATCGCATGCTTTTTCGTTTCTTGATCATCTGTTATAAAATACGCGGCGATAGGCAAAATAAGCGGGGCAAAAAAAACGCTAAAATAACAAATTGCAGCAATCAGCGCGTTGTTTCGTGTCACTCACATCACTCTCCTGACCTAAACAGATCCTCTTCTTAAGTCCAATGTACAATGTCATTATACTCAAGTCTACGTGTATCTTGGCCGTTTCGTTTCAATTTCATTCGATGGGCATGCGTCAATCTTCGCAAAATGATTTTTTTAGATTTTATGAATAGATTCTTTTTTTATAACCCTTTACAATATGGGGAAAGCCCAGTAAAGAAAAGGAGGCGGCGTCATGAAACAAAGACCGGAGGAACATGGGCCATACACCCCGAAGCTTTTTGAACTGATTCAGGAACAAAAAAGGATCAACCAAGGTATCATTAATCACTTGGAATCGGTTAACTTCGCGACTCCGCTTTCGAATGATATCCGCTATCTGAAAGTGTTGCTCAGCAGCAGCACACATATCACCAACAGTCTGATGGAAGCGGTGAAACAAATCCTCGGGCAGAAAAAAGAGTAGGTCATCCCGGCTGACGGACCGTTTTCCCGCCAAGCCGCGGCTTTTTCTATATTCTAAAAAGCTGCCGACGTTGCGTCGGCAGCCTCGATTGCTATGGTCTGACGGCTTCTTTTTCCTGAAGCCGTTTTTTCATTCTGTTTTTGTCGCGTTCAATCACCGGCTTTAAATAACGTCCTGTATAGGAAGCTTCGACCTTGATCACGTCTTCAGGCGGTCCGGAGGCAACAATGTTTCCGCCGCCTTCCCCTCCTTCAGGCCCTAAATCAATCAAGTAATCGGCCGCCTTGATCACATCGAGATTGTGCTCGATGACAAGCACGGTATCACCGTTATCAACCAGGCGCTGAAGGACGGTCAAAAGCCTTGCGATATCATCGACATGCAGACCGGTAGTCGGCTCGTCCAAAATGTAAAGGGATCTTCCTGTTGACCGGCGGTGCAGCTCAGATGCCAGCTTGACGCGCTGCGCCTCTCCGCCGGAAAGCGTCGTCGCAGGCTGGCCCAGCGTGATGTAGCCGAGGCCGACATCATAGAGGGTTTGAAGCTTGCGCTTAATCTTCGGTATGTTTTCAAAAAACTGAACTGCATTTTCGACCGTCATTTCAAGCACATCGGCGATATTTTTTCCTTTGTACGTCACCTGCAGCGTCTCCCGGTTGTACCGTTTGCCGTGGCAGACTTCGCATGGCACATACACATCCGGCAGAAAATGCATTTCAATTTTAATGATGCCGTCGCCTTTGCATGCTTCACAGCGTCCGCCTTTCACGTTGAAGCTGAAGCGGCCTTTTTTGTACCCTCTGACTTTGGCTTCGTTCGTCTGGGCAAACACATCTCGTATATCGTCAAACACGCCTGTATATGTGGCGGGGTTTGACCGGGGCGTCCGGCCGATCGGCGACTGATCGATGTCAATCACCTTATCAAGATGCTCGACTCCTTTGATTTCCTTGACTTCTCCAGGCTTTGTCTTTGCACGATGCAGCTTTTGGGCAAGCGTTTTGTGGAGAATTTCATTGACGAGCGTACTTTTGCCCGATCCGGAAACACCCGTGACGGCGGTGAACACGCCAAGCGGAAACTTCACGGAAACGTTTTTCAGGTTGTTTTCCTTTGCCCCTTTCACTTCGATGAAACGGCCGTCCGGCTTTCTCCGTTCAGCAGGCAGAGGAATGAACTTTTTCCCTGAGAGGTACTGCCCTGTCAATGACTTGTCATCATTCATGACTTCTTCAGGGGTTCCCGCTGAAATCACTTCGCCTCCGTGGACGCCCGCTCCCGGCCCGATATCGATTAAATAGTCGGCGGCAAGCATCGTATCTTCATCGTGTTCGACGACAATCAGCGTGTTGCCGATATCCCTCATGTTTTTCATCGTGTCAATCAGGCGGTCGTTGTCCCGTTGATGAAGGCCGATTGACGGTTCATCAAGGATATAAAGCACACCGGTCAGCCTTGAGCCGATCTGCGTGGCAAGTCGGATCCGCTGCGCTTCTCCGCCGGAAAGCGTGCCTGCCGCCCGGCTGAGCGTCAAATAATCAAGGCCGACATTATTTAAAAATCCGAGCCTTTCCTCAATTTCCCGCAAAATCAGATTGGCAATCTGCATATCTTTTTCGGAAAGCTGCAAACTGCGGAAAAACTCAAGTCCGTTTGCCACGGACATGTCCGTGATCTTTCCGATGTGAAGGCCGTCAATCAGCACTGCCAGGGCTTCTTTTTTCAGGCGGTATCCTTTGCATGTAGGACAAGGCTGATTGGCCATGTATTTTTCCATCTGTTCACGGATGTAGTCGGAACCCGTTTCTTTATAGCGCCTTTCGACATTGCGGATGACGCCTTCAAACTCAATGTAATTTTCGCGAATCTGGCCGAAATCATTTTCATATCTGAAATATATCTGCTCGCCGTCGCTGCCGTAAAGGATTTTGTCAAGATGGTGCTTCGGCAGCTCTTTAACCGGCACGTCCATATCGATTCCGTAATGGCTGCACACCGCTTCCAAAAGCTTTGGATAGTATTGCGAACTCGTCGGCTCCCAAGGTGCGATCGCGTGGTCTTTAAGCGTCAGCTCATGGTTCGGAATGACGAGATCGACGTCGACCTCAAGCTTGGCCCCGAGACCGTCGCAGCTTGGGCAGGCGCCGAACGGACTGTTAAAGGAAAACATTCTCGGCTCAAGCTCACCGATCGAAAATCCGCAGTGCGGGCAGGCGTGGTGCTCGCTGAAAAGCAGCTCCTCCTGGCCGATGACATCGATAATAACCCGTCCTTCGCCGAGGCGGAGCGCTGTTTCAAGCGAATCAGAAAGACGCGCTGTCACACCTTCTTTGACGACGATACGATCGACAACGACTTCAATCGAATGCTTTTTGTTTTTTTCAAGCTCGATATCTTCTGAAAGGTCGTTCATCTCCCCGTCGATCCGGACTCTCACATAGCCCTGCTTTCTGATCTGATCGAGGACTTTGACGTGCGCTCCCTTTCGTCCTGATACGACCGGTGCAAGCACTTGAATCTTCGTGCGCTCCGGATATTCCAAAATCCGGTCTGTCATCTGTTCAATCGTCTGTGACGTAATTTCGATGCCGTGGACCGGACAGACCGGCTTTCCGATTCTGGCATACAAGAGGCGCAGATAATCATAGATTTCCGTTACCGTTCCGACCGTTGAGCGGGGGTTGCGGCTCGTCGTTTTCTGGTCGATGCTGATAGCCGGTGACAGGCCCTCGATCGCATCCACATCCGGTTTGTCCATCTGCCCTAAAAACTGGCGGGCATATGCGGAAAGAGACTCGACATAGCGTCTTTGCCCCTCAGCATAAATCGTGTCAAACGCAAGAGAGGACTTCCCTGACCCTGACAGGCCCGTCAGAACGACAAGCTTATCCCGGGGGATGGAGACGTCGATGTTTTTCAGGTTATGGGCCCTTGCTCCTTTCACCTCTATTCGTTCCATTGCCATACTCTATTCACCCTTCCGATTTTAGCTCTAGAAGTAAGTCCCGAAGCTCGGCGGCGCGTTCGAAGTCAAGCGCTTTTGCGGCTTCCTTCATATCGTGCTCCATCTGCGCGATCACTTTTTCCCGCTCTTTCTTCGTCAATTTCGAAAGCTTCGGTTCCTCTTTTACTTTATATTCTTCCTGCTCCTCAGCCGCATAGGTTGCGCGGATGACGTCGCGGATTTTTTTGTTGATCGTTTTCGGCGTAATGCCGTGTTTCCGGTTAAATGCTTCCTGCTGCTCGCGGCGGCGCTTCGTCTCATTGATCGCGATCTCCATGGAATTCGTGATTTTATCCGCGTACATAATGACCCGCCCGTCGGCGTTCCTTGCCGCCCGGCCGATCGTTTGGATCAGGGAGCGCTCAGAGCGGAGGAAGCCTTCTTTATCGGCATCCAGTATCGCAACGAGCGAAACCTCCGGAATGTCCAAACCTTCCCTTAACAGGTTGATGCCGACAAGGACATCATGCTTGCCGAGACGGAGATCGCGGATGATTTCGATCCGTTCAAGCGTTTTGATCTCGGAATGCAGGTATGTAACCTTTATTCCGATCTCCTTCAGATAATCCGTCAAATCCTCTGACATTTTTTTCGTCAGCGTTGTGACGAGAACGCGCTCGTTCCGGTCGATTCTCTGTCTGATTTCGCCGATGAGATCATCGATCTGCCCTTCGATCGGCCTTACATCGATGATCGGATCAAGCAGCCCGGTCGGCCTGATGATCTGCTCGACCATTTCAGGGGTATGCTCAATCTCATAAGGGCCCGGTGTCGCTGATACATACACGATGTTATGAATGTGTTTTTCAAACTCCTCAAACTTCAGCGGCCTGTTGTCCAAAGCCGACGGAAGCCGGAACCCGTGGTCGACGAGCACCTGTTTTCTCGCCTGGTCGCCGTTATACATTCCCCTGACCTGCGGAATGGTGACATGCGACTCATCGATGACCATCAGAAAGTCATCCGGAAAATAATCGAGGAGCGTATACGGGGTGGAGCCCGCCGGACGGAGCGTCAAATGCCGCGAATAGTTCTCGATCCCCGAGCAGAAGCCCATTTCCCGCATCATTTCCAGATCGTATTTTGTGCGCTGCTCCAGGCGCTGAGCCTCGAGAAGCTTGCCTTCGCCGCGCAGAACCTTGAGCCGCTCTTCAAGCTCCGCCTCAATGTTCAAAATCGCTTTTTTCATTTTTTCTTCACGGGTGACGAAGTGGGAAGCCGGAAAAATTGCGATATGTTCGCGCTCACCCAAAATTTCGCCCGTCAGTGCGTCAACTTCCCTGATCCTCTCGATTTCGTCGCCGAAAAATTCGACCCGGATGCAGTGCTCATCCCTTGAAGCCGGAAAGATTTCGACGACATCCCCGCGCACCCTGAACGTTCCGCGCTGGAAATCGATGTCATTGCGCGCATACTGGATATCGACGAGCTTTCTGAGAAGCTCGTTTCGCTCGATTTCCATTTCCGTTCTCAGCGAGAGCACGAGTTCTCTGTATTCCTCAGGCGAACCCAAACCGTAAATACAAGAAACACTCGCCACGATGATGACATCTTTGCGTTCGAAAAGCGCCGATGTGGCCGAGTGCCTTAATTTATCTATTTCATCATTAATGCTGGCGTCTTTTTCTATAAACGTATCAGTCTGCGGAACATACGCCTCAGGCTGATAGTAATCGTAATAGCTCACAAAATACTCGACTGCGTTGTTGGGGAAAAACTCCTTAAACTCGCTGTACAGCTGTCCGGCAAGCGTTTTGTTGTGGGCGATGACGAGGGTCGGTTTATTGACCTCTTGAATCACATTTGAAATGGTGAACGTCTTCCCTGTACCTGTCGCACCCAGAAGCGTCTGATGCTTTTTGCCTTCCCGTATGCCTCCCACAAGCTGTTCGATCGCCTTCGGCTGATCTCCCTGGGGCTGATAATTTGAGACTAATTCAAAGCGGTCTTTCACAAAAAAGCCTCCGTTTCCTTACGAAATCTTCCTGTTATATTATTTTAACACATCCAACAAAAAAATACGAACTAAAGTTCGGTTTTCGTATTTTTCTGCGTCTTCCGCCGTTTCCCATCTATCAAAAAACCCCTCCTTTTATCTTCAAAAGCAGGGTTCAAACGGCAATCATCCAAACGGGTTCTATGATTCTTCCTTCTTTTCGGCCGCTTTTTTGGCGGCATACAGCGCTCCGGCCACGAGGGAGACAATATCGAGTCCAACGATAAAAAAGGTTTCCGTGTAGCCTTTCAGATATGAGGCGAACAATAAAGCGGCTGTAAGGGCGATGCCTACATAATGGTTATACGTCACCCTTGTAAAAAACAAGACAAGCAAGAAAGGAAAAATTAGTGCAAAAACGGCTTTTGTAAACACAAAAACCCTCCTCACGTTTCTTGATCTTATTTGATTATATTAAAGAACAAAGAAACGGACAAACCAAGACACTCACTTCATTATCATACCCACCTTCATGCGGCGCTATTCGAAACAAAGCCCGTTAAAACGCAAAAAAGAACGAAACACCGGCCGCCAGCAGATTCGGAATCGCGAAAAACGCAAGGGCGTTCGTCATCTTGCGATTTGCCCTTCTGTGCTCCTCTGTTTCCGAGTGGTGATTTCCCCTGAAGCGGTCCCCGCTGACGAATGCGCCTGAAAATAAAGCGGAAAGAAGACCCGCGCCGAGGCCGGCCGTGCCCGAAATTTTGAAAACCAATGTCCAGTCCTCCGCCGCAAACGAAATCACGATTGAAACAAGGCAAACAGCAACACCGGTTAGAAAAGCCGTCTTCATCTTTCTCATTCTCCTTTTCTCACGATATACAAATCCTTTAAACAAAAGAAAAAGCGCCGGACGATGACGCTTTCTTCAAAAGAATATGCTAAAAGGTTTCAGCAGATGCTGCAGCCTCGGAATGTTCGGAAGGCAGCCCCTCCTCTTTCACGAAGATAATCCCGAGTTCATGATGCTCACCTTCGTATGAAGCCCTTTGCTCAAAACGAACTTCATTGTTCAAACCGACCACCTCAAGCTTGAAAAAGGCGCGGTTTTTTTGCAAAGCTTCATAAAACTCCGCCACATTTTTCACTTCTACACCGTTGACCTTCGTAATAATCTCGCCAATCTGAAGGCCCAGATCGGCCGCCGGCGTGTTTGGAATGATGCCGAGGACCATCAGTCCCTGATCCCTTTTTGAAAAATAGAAAGGCGCGGAATTGTCGTTCACCCGCTGTTTCCATGTTAAAAAAGCCCTTCCTGCTATAGCGGCTCCCGCTGCTGCGACGGCAAGCGGCGGCCACCATATACTCCCGGCTGCAATCAGCAATGTGATGACCCCGAGAATGCTGACGCGCTTCGCCGTAATCTTGATGCTTTCGCTTGGAAGCGATCCCTGCACCCGCTGGCCGAAACCGATGATATACGGAATCCACAATAACTGAAAGGCGTCTCCGTTGAACGTCAAAACGGGCCACCAGGGAACAGAGGATTGGATCGCGTCGCCCGGAATCAGAATAAACAATGGCAGAAGCCATGTCCGGCCGGCGATTTGCTGTCCGATCGGCAGCCCCCTCTTGCTCATTACGATCGACGGAGACGTCCGGACATGAGCCGTTTTGTATGCCAGTATGCCTTCTGTTATTAAAAGAAGACCGAGCAATACCGCCGCCGCTGACCAATTTGCAAGGGACAGCTGCGGAAGAACGGCATCCGCCGCTTCCGGATAGAAATAAACGACACAGCAGCCGATGACGATGCTCACCCCAAGCGTATAAGCCGAAGACAGCAGGCTCTGTCTGAATGTCAAAGCAAAGATCGCAGTCGCAGCCGCTATCAAAATGAGCATTCCGAGCGGAAGCGAGATGCCTAAGCCAAAAGTGGCAATGGACAAGAGGATTCCCGCCAAAAGCCCTTTAGAATATGTAAACTTGAATTCATCATGTATATCTTCAATGCGCGTCTGAAATGTCTTTCTTTCACGTTTGATACGGGCATAGCCGTAGGCAAGACTCATGATCATCATTAAATAGAAGAGCGGATGCAAAAAGAACATACCTGCTCCTTTTAAAAGTTCAATTAAAGTATCTTCAGCTGACAAGGAAACGTTCACCGCCTATCCAAGCATTTTAAAACCGCCTGTTAACCGGCAGCCTTTTACGCTGGCATAATTTTGAAACCCCAGCTTGTCCAGCTTTTGCAGAAAAAGACGGCGGGCGGCATTTTAGGCAGCGCCTATTGGCCGAGCCGCCGCGCATTTCGTATATTGCAAACCGCCGGCGCCTGTCATGCGCGCGTTCACGGCAGCGAATGCGCGCATCTTTAGGCAAGCTGGTGCATTTTATTACTATTCTAACAAATAATAAAATGCTTGGGTATGGTAAACGCGGGTTTATTTTTCCTGACTCATCCAAAGCGTCACATTCGACAAAGAAAAGTCCTTTAAATAGTGATTCACCTCGACATCCAGGATGTCCCCAATCAGCTGCATGGAACGTTTGATATCTGTTAAATTAATGCCTAGACGCTTATGGTTGTCCATTAAATAATTAAAATAAAGTTCTGCGCAATCCTCGGTGATGTCATCGACACTTTCCACTGATGTATAATTGACGAGGTATCTGCTGAACAGCATAAGCAGTCCTACGGCCTTTGTAGCGGAAAACGTAACGTCTTGTGATCGAACTTTTAATTGCTCCACTAATTCATAGTATTTTTTCTCTCTCACAATACTTGCCCTTTTCAATCGTGTACCCCCATTTATTATTTATATATAAGAAAAGCGCAAGCGTCAGACGACTCCACCAAACAGAGACGAAGAACGCAAATTAGCGCTGACATTCTCCGCAAAAAAAATGCACGCATTATAATTTATGATAGGTTCCTTTCTTATTTTAAGAACTTTTCATTATTTATACAACTTGCAAAAGTTACATTTTCACTGCATCTTTACATCCTAATAAAGTCTCCCATATACTTTCTTATCGGGTCATTTCTATTCATTCTGAATGTTTTTTTTATGAAAAAACAAAAATTTTAGGTAAAAAGATTGAGAAATTACTTTCTGAGAATAAAAAAAAGTGAGGGTGTCTTTCCTCCTCACTTTTTTGAGAACAACACGTTTAATGCGGCCTGAAGCTGCAGATCATTCTTTTCATCCAGCTTTTTTTCCTCAATCCTGAGATTTATTGTATTTGCCGTTTTTTGGTCAATTGCTCCGGACCGTTTCAGTTTGTTTTGCGCCTGAAACGCCATCACGGCTTTTTTAGTGCCTTCGCTGTAATATCCGTCATATCGCCCGCAATCAAAGCCGAGACTTTTGAGCAGAAGCTGCGCCCTCTTAATATCGCGGTTGTTCATATCCGGTTTAAGAGGTTCTTTAAGCTGAATCGGACCTGCTGAAAAATAAGCCGGCTGTGTGACGGGAACCGTCGGCTGAATGCCTTTTTTATGGATCCAATTTCCTTTTGGCGTCAGCCATTTATACAGCGTCAATTTGATATTGCTTCCATCGCCCATCGGAACGGCCTGCTGAACGGTGCCTTTTCCAAAGGAAGGATCTCCGACCACAGGGTATCCGCCCGCTTCTTTTAAGGCCCCGGCGAGGATTTCCGACGCGGATGCACTTCCTTTATCCGTAATGACGCTTATAGGATAAGGCTTTTTCTCTTTCAGCTTTGAGAAGTATTGTTTTTTATTGCCGTTTCTCTCAGCAATTTGAATATACGGCTGATCTTTTGTCACAAAATGTTTTAAAATGTTTTCGACACTTTGTAAATATCCGCCAGGATTGCCCCTGACGTCTAATACAAGACCATCAATTCCCTTTTTCTCGAGCTTTTTCAATTCAGCAGCAAAATCTTTAGCCGTATGTTCGGAAAAGGAAGAAATCGCAATATAGCCGACAGGCTTGCCCTTTACTCTTTTCACCGAGGCAAAAACGGTCTCGAGCGGTATTTCGTCGCGTTTGATCGTAAATGTAAGCTGATCCTTCATGCCGGGGCGGTGAACCTTCAGGGTAACCGTCGACCCTTCTCTTCCCCTGATCTTTAATACGGCATCATTCAGATCCATTCCAGCCATCGATTCGCCGTCAATGCTGATAATTTCATCGTTCGGCTTTAATCCGGCTTTTTCAGCCGGCGATTGTTTGAAAGGAGAGACGATGATGATCTTTCTGTCTTCCATTCCGATTTCTGCTCCGATTCCTTCAAAGGAGGAATCAAGAGAATCGGAAAAACGTTTTGCAGTCTGTTTATCCATATAAACCGAGTACGGGTCGTTTAATGTGGAAAGCATGCCCTGTATGGCTCCTTCCAGCAGCTTTTCCCTGTTCACCTGCTCCACGTATTCATTTGAGATCAGATCGTATGCCTTTTCGATCTTCTCCATCGCCTCGTTTCTAGCTGTATCTCCGTCTTTACCGGCCGCTGCAGCTTTCGGCATCAGATCGGCTCCCGCTGATAAACCGCCGCATAGGAGACTGACGGCAATGATGAGCCGCGCAATTTTCTGATTCATCCTATACCTCCTGCACTATGTTTTGTTGCTTGATGTAGTATGCGTCAAAATGATTCAGTTCATGTAAATTGTTTTTCCAATGAACGAAAAAACTGCCTCAATGATTCCGGCAGTTTTCATTACGTTCTTTATACGTTTTTCAATCGGCTGATGATTTCATCCGTCACTTCTTTCGTCGTGCACGCCCCGCCGATATCCGGCGTCAGCCAGCCGCTTTTCAAGACATCTTCGATCACGTCGAGCAGCCGATTTCCCAGCTCTTCTTCGCCAAAATGATCGAGCATCATCTTAGCTGTCCAGATTTGGCCAATCGGATTGGCGATCCCTTTTCCAATAATATCCGGGGCTGAACCGTGAACGGGTTCAAACATGGAAGGGTATTTGCCGTTGACATTAATGTTGGCTGCCGGGGCAATTCCCACACTACCCATGATCGCAGCACCGATATCAGTCAAAATGTCGCCGAACAAATTGCTTGCAACGATCACGTCAAACCTCTCAGGCTGTGTGACAAAAAAGGCGGCAAGCGCGTCGATATGCTGCGAGTCCGTTGTAATTTCCGGGTAATCTTTTGCCGTAAGCTCGAATACTTCGTCCCAGAAAGGCATAGAATGAACGATGCCATTCGATTTTGTCGCACTTGTAACATGCTTTTTCCGCTTGGCCGCCATTTCAAAGGCGAAGCGCATCGCCCTCTCCGTTCCCTTTCTGGAAAACACGTTATTTTGAATCGCGATCTCCTCTTCGCCACGGTAGATTTTCCCGCCGATCGTGCTGTATTCGCCTTCACTGTTCTCCCGTACGACAAGCAGATCAAAATCCTTTGGATTGGCCAAGGGAGACCTGATCCCTTTCAAAAACTTTGCGGGCCTAATGTTGATCACCTGTTCAAACTCGCGTCTTATTTTAATTAACAGCCCCCATAACGAAATATGGTCGGGAACAAGACTCCTATTTCCGACTGCACCCAAGAAAATAGCGTCAAACCCCTTCAGCCGCTCCAATCCGTCGTCAGGCATCATTTCCCCGTGCTCCAAATAATACTCGCAGCTATAAGGAAATTCCGTAAACTCAAACGACAGCCCGCCGTGAATATCCGAAATCGTTTTCAAAACACGCTGTGCAGCAGGAACCACTTCCTTTCCAACGCCGTCTCCCGGTATGCTCGCAATGCTGAAGGCCTTCATCAGATCATCCCCTCGCTTTTTCAATTGTCGACGGTCGACCGTCGACTATAATTTCATTCTATACCCCGCGCCTTGAACTGACAAGGTGTTTTTGATAAAGCCTGCAGCCAATACAAAAAGCCGGCCTGGTCAGTTGTGACCGGGCCGGCATGAAACCTTTAAAGCGGTATATAGTTTGCCGGATCAACAGCGTTCGACTTCGCGTTGTTCCAAAGGCCTTTATGAATTTCAAAATGCAAATGCTGGCCGTAGGACTGGCCTGTATTACCCATCGTTCCGATGACTTGTCCCTGCTCGACGCGCTGGCCTGTGCGCACCTTTATGGAAGACATGTGGGCGTAAACCGTTTGGTATGTCTGTCCATTGATATTATGGGTAATAAACACGACGTTTCCATAACTTGACGAGTAATGGGCATTGTAAACCGTACCGGCGGCAGCCGCATAAATCGGAACGCCGGAACCGCGGTTGGCAATATCTACTCCGAAATGATTTCCGAGAGAACGATTTCCGAATCCGGAAGAAAACTTGCCTGAAGCGGGACGGATAAAGCCTGAACTGCCCGGTGCAGACGGTTTGGACGAGGAGGCTGTCCTGTCGCCTGTATCCTGCTGTTTAGCAGCTTCAGCTTTGCGCTTCTCCTCTGCCTCCTGCTTTTTTCTGTAAGCTTCTTCGGCTTTAATCGCCTCATCCTGGCGCTTCAAAACCTCAGCTTCATTTTCAAGTGCGCCAAGTTCTGCGTGTACATGATCTTTATCATGCTTCACCTGTTTCATGACGTTCGACTTTTCCTTCTGCTGGCCTTCCAGCGCCTTTTTTAATTCTTCCAGCTCTTTCAGCGCTTTTTCGAGGCTTTGCAGCTTCTCGTTCAGCTTCGTTTCCTTGTCCTCAACAAGCTGAAGGTCCTTTTCCTGCTCTTCTATCAAATCCTTGTCCGCTTCAACGATCGTTGAAACGGCTCCCGCCCGGCTGATGAAGTCGCCGAAGCTTTTTGCCCCGAGAAGGACGTCTATGTATCGGTTTGAACCGCCATTTTCCTGGATTGTACGAGCTCTGTCCTTTAAAATTTCATTGCGCTTTTCAATTTTTTCTTTAAGTTCTTTGATCTGCGCTTTTAACTCTTCGATGCTTTCCTTTGTCTGGTCGATCTCTCCGTTTTTCTTTTCCAGCTTTTTATTCGTGTCGGTCATCTGACGGTCTATTTTCTCGATGTCGCTTTTCAGGCTTGACTCCTTTGATTCAAGCTCGGAAAGCTCCTGCTTCTTTTTTTCCCGCTTTGTCTCGTTTTTCGACTGCTTGCTCCGAACGTCGCTCTTCTTTTTATCTAAGTCCCCGTATGCTAACGCATCGTTGCTTTTTAAAGGAATCAAAACGGCCGATGTTCCGAGTAAAGCAGTTAAGCTCAGCGTCATTAATCTTCTTTTCAACCTTGGCTCCTCCTTGCTTTCAGAATCAAGGGAGCCGGCTTTTTCCAGGTCCCAGCGCGAAAACCAGGCCGACAGGAAAAGTGCCGGCTATACTTTCAGGAATTTACGGATTGACATCAAGCTTCCCCATACACCGATTAGTGCGCCGATCAACAGCAAAATAAGAGAAATCTGGAACACAAACGGATTGTACGGCAGCATCTCGATAAAGGTTCCTTGAACTCTTGGAGCAATCCATTGAACAACATAGTCATAGGTTCCAAGCAGTAATGCGATCGGAATCACAGAACCGAATATGCCCAAGAGCAGACCCTCAATGAAGAATGGCCAGCGGATAAACCAGTTTGTAGCGCCTACCAGTTTCATAATCTCAATTTCTTTGCGTCTTGCAAAAATCGTAATTTTAATCGTATTCGAGATTAAGAACATGGCCGTAAACAGCAGCCCGATGACCAATGCAGCTCCTATTACTTTCGTAATATTGCTGATTTTAAACAGGCGGTCAACTTTCTCCTGTCCATAATTCACCTTATAGGCATTGTCCAGTTTCGCTATTTTTTTGGCAACTTTAGGAGTATCTTGAGGGTTGGATGTTTTAACGACAAACGCATCGTTTAACGGATTCTCCTGATCAAACATTGAAAAGACTTTCCCGTCGTCTCCAAAGCTGTCTCTCAAGTTTTTAAGCTCTTCATCTTTTGAAGAGTATTTGATACTGCTGACTTCAGGAATTTGTTTAATTTCTTTTTCCAGCTTATCTTTCTGATCCTGTTTAGCGGTTAAATCGACTAAAACTTTGATTTCTACTTGTTTTTCGATGTTTGATGTCATATGCAGCAAATTGAACATGATCATCAAAAATACGCCGACCAGGATAAGTGTAACTGTTACAGCACTGATGGATGCGAAGGTCATCCACGTGTTTCTTCCGAGAGATTTTAAGCTCTCGCGCAAATGCCGTCCGAGAGTTCTAATCATAAGAACCATACTCCCCTCTAGCTTCATCACGCACAATAACTCCGTCTTCGATTGCGATGACCCGTTTCTTCATGGTGTTAACGATTTCTTTGTTATGAGTCGCCATGACAACCGTTGTTCCGCGGTTGTTGATTTCTTCAAGCGTCTTCATGATTTCCCAGGATGTTTCTGGATCAAGGTTTCCCGTCGGTTCGTCAGCGATGACAACGTCAGGCGCGTTGACAATCGATCTTGCGATTGAGACCCTTTGCTGCTCCCCGCCTGACAGCTGATCCGGAAACTGTCTCGCTTTATGCTTCAGCTGAACGAGATCGAGCACCTCAAGCACTTTTTTTCTGATCACTTCGGGACGCTCGCCGATGACTTCCAAAGCGAAGGCGACGTTTTCAAACACCGTCAGCTTCGGCAGCAGTTTGAAGTCCTGGAACACGACGCCGATTTTTCTTCTGATGTAAGGTATTTCTTTTTCTTTTAGCTGTGCCAGGTTTTTATTGCTTATGACAACCTTCCCTTTGGACGGCTTTTCCTCGCGGTAGATCATTTTGATAAAAGTTGATTTTCCCGCGCCGCTCGGGCCGACGACATAAACAAATTCCCCGGGATGTATCGAGATGCTTATTCCGTTCAGCGCCGACACCCCGTTGGAATAAGTCTTATACACATCTTTCATTTCGATCATGTAATCACCTAATCTTTTATGTTTATACGGTCATACTTTTCGAAAAAGCATGTCGCTTTGTGTCCTTATGTACATCGTGAAAATTTTTGCGCTTTTTCAACAACACCCATTATACGTCAAGATTAGACAAAATGATATTACAGTTTTGTTTCAATCCAGACATAAGTTGTAGGAAAAACGCAATATCAGACAAAAAATGTGGACTTTCGACCTTTTTCAGGACAAAATTATCTGCAATTTTCTTTTATTAATAGGTAATAAGGCTCTTTACACATGAAAAAGAACCTTGTTCGAACGAAGTTGAACAAGGTTCTTTTGTCGTGCACGGCAAACTGTTATTTTTTCTTTGAAAGCCATTTTGCTACAGCTTCAGCCTGATCTTCCTTCACGAGTCCGCCAGGCATGCCGCCGCGGCCGTTGACAACGATGTCTTTAATTTCGCTCTCTTTAAGCTTGCCGCCGACTTCTTTCAGGCTCGGAGCAGAACCGCCGGCCAAATCCTTTCCGTGGCAGCCTGTGCAGTTTTGCTGATAAATTTCCTCGCCATCATTTGCAGTCGTCTGTCCGCTTGTATTTTTGTCTTTGCTTTCATTATTTCCCCCGCAGGCAGCGAGTACAAAAGAAACAGCCAAAAACAGTGTAAACAGCTTCGTTTTCATCCTGAGGTCAGCTCCTTTTAGAAATCAATTCCTATTATAACCTCGATTACGCGCGTTTAAAACCCTCTCCGAGAACCTCGGAAGCGTCCATTGCAATGACAAATGCGGACTCATCAATATGTTTCACCAGTTGTTTCAGCTTTGTGAATTCGGTTTGCCCGACGACGCACATCAGGATGGGGCGTTCATCGTCCGTATAGCCTCCGACCGCCGAGATCTTCGTAACGCCTCTGTCGATCTTTACGAGCACCGCTTTGCGAATTTCCTCTTCGCGGTTCGTGATGATCATCGCCATTTTGGAACGGGTAAGCCCAACCTGAATGACATCGATCGTTTTGCTTGAAATATAAACGCCGAGCATCGCATAGAGCCCCTGCTCGATAGTAAACACGAGCATCGCCGACAGCACGATCGTTCCGTCGATCAATGCCAAACATTTGCCATGGGACAGCCCGGTGAATTTATGGATAATTTGCGCGGCCAGCGCTGTTCCGCCGGTCGATCCCCTTCCGAGGAAGACCATCCCGATGCCCGCTCCGATTCCGACTCCGCCGAAGATCGCCGCCAAAAGCGCATTATGAGTCGCCGGGCTGATGTCCCGCGTAAGATAGACGACAAGCGGAAGAAAGACTGAGCCCACGAGCGTCTTAACCCCGAATTTTCCTCCAAGGATGAGCACGCCCGCTATAAATAAAGGAATATTAAAAGCCCATTGTACATAGGCCGCCTCAAAACCGAACGACTGTAAAATGGTGCTGATCCCGCTGACTCCGCCCGCTGCGATCCGGTTCGGCAGCAGAAACATGTTAAACGTCACACCGACGATCGCCGAACCTAAAAGAATATAGCCGTAATCGCGCATGACGGCAAAAAAACGGCTTCTTGTTCTGTCTAGTGTCATATATGTCATCCCCCGCCAAGTCTGATACCAATCGAGAGTATAGCATGTTGCCTACTGTAAGTAAATAACAGTCAAATAACGTGCTAATGGGATAAAGCGGCAGAGAAACAAAGCCCGTCTGCCTGCGTGCACACTCTTATGACGTTAGGATGATCAATTGCCGGCGGGTTTAGCCGCAAAAAAAGACACATCCTTAATGGATGTGCCAGGTGTTTAAGAAAGTTTGGAACGCAAGTAAGCGTCGATAAAGCTGTCAATATCTCCGTCCATGACGGCCTGTACGTTCCCCATTTCCGTATTGGTTCTGTGGTCCTTGACGAGAGAATACGGGTGGAAAACGTAAGAGCGGATTTGGCTTCCCCAGCCGATTTCTTTTTGCTCGCCGCGAATTTCGTCAAGCTGTGCCTGCTGCTCTTCAATCCGGCGCTGATACAGCTTCGACTTCAGCATTTTCATGGCGCGCTCGCGGTTTTTGATTTGCGACCGTTCCGTTTGGCATGTCACGATTACGCCGGTCGGCAGGTGGGTAATCCGGACAGCGGAGTCTGTCGTATTGACGTGCTGACCGCCGGCCCCGCTTGCCCGGTACGTATCGACCTTGATGTCTTCCGTCCGGATCTCGATGTCGATTTCTTCATTGAATTCAGGCATGACATCACAAGAAACAAACGACGTATGCCTGCGTCCGGACGAGTCAAACGGAGAAATGCGGACAAGACGGTGGACGCCCTTTTCAGCTTTTAAATAGCCGTATGCATTATGGCCTTTAATCAGCAGTGTAACAGATTTAATCCCCGCTTCATCCCCCGGAAGATAGTCGAGGGTTTCCACTTTAAAACCGCGGCGTTCAGCCCATCTCGTGTACATTCTGAGAAGCATTGAACCCCAATCCTGCGATTCCGTTCCGCCGGCTCCCGGATGCAGTTCCAGGATCGCGTTGTTTTTGTCGTAAGGCTCGCTCAAAAGAAGCTGCAATTCGAACTCGTTGAATTTCTTAGTCAAGCCTTTCAGCTCGTTTTCCAGTTCGTTTTGCAGATCAGAATCGGGATCTTCTTTTAAAAGATCGTGCGTCATCTGCAGCTCTTCATGCGATTCGCTTAATTCTTTATACGTGTTGACGTAGTCCTTTAAAGCATTTGCTTCATTAATGATCGACTGCGCCTTTTGCTGGTCTCCCCAAAAGTCCGGGTCGGCCATCTGTTCCTCTAATTCAGCGATTTTTGCTTCCTTCGTTTCGAGGTCAAAGAGACCCCCTGAAGTCCGCTAAACGAGAAGCCATATTTTCGAGTTCCTGTCTGATTTCAGTTAATTCCATTTCCTTCACCTCATCGAGTATTTCCGCCAGGTCAAAATAAAAAGAGGATGAATCCCTCTTTTTATTCTGTTCGACCGCAGCAATTTTTATATTTTTTTCCGCTTCCGCAATGGCAAGGAGCGTTTCGTCCGATGTCGACCACTTTGCGGACCGGCTTTTTCTTGGCTTGTTTTGCATCATCGCCTTCTTTCGGCTGATGCGCTGTCGTCTGTCCCTGAACGACCTCTTCGCGCTCAAGGTTGTTTTCGATTTCAGCTTTCATGACGAATTTTGCCACGTCATCTTCGATGGCGGCGATCATGTTTTCAAACATTGTAAAGCCCTCCATCTGATATTCGCGCAGCGGGTTCGTCTGGGCGTATGCCCGCAAGTGAATGCCTTGGCGAAGCTGATCCATTGCATCGATATGATCCATCCATTTCGTATCCACTTCGCGGAGCACGATCACTTTCTCGAATTCGCGCATTTGCTCGGCGCCGTATCTTTCTTCTTTTTGATCGTATTTCGTTTTGATCCGGTCGAAGACAAGCTCTGTGATTTCTTCAGGCTCTTTTCCGAAAATGTCGCTCTTTTCAAGTGCGCCCTCATCAAGGAAGTTCGCATTGATATGTTCGGCAAGTGCCTCAAGGTTCCAATCCTCAGGCAATTCTTCTTTCGGAGTGTATGAGTCGACGATTCGTTCAAGCGAAGACTTGATCATATTCTCCACGATCGAACGAAGATTGTCGGAATCGATGACTTCAAAACGCTGTTTATAGATGACTTCCCGCTGCTGGCGGAGGACGTCATCGTATTGAAGAAGCTGTTTACGGGCATCAAAGTTGTTTCCTTCAACGCGTTTTTGTGAAGACTCAACGGCTCTCGAAACCATTTTGCTCTGGATCGGCGTTGAATCATCCATTCCGAAGCGGTCAAGCATCGCCATCGTCCGCTCGGCTCCGAACCGCTTCATTAATTCGTCTTCCATTGAAAGATAGAATTGGGTAATGCCGGGATCTCCCTGACGGCCTGAACGTCCGCGCAGCTGATTATCGATCCTGCGGGATTCGTGGCGTTCCGTACCGATGACAGCCAACCCGCCAAGCTCTTTTACGCCTTCGCCAAGCTTGATGTCCGTACCGCGTCCCGCCATGTTTGTCGCGATCGTCACCGCGCCTTTTTGCCCGGCATTTTCAATGATCTGGGCTTCGCGTTCGTGGTTTTTCGCATTCAGCACCTGATGCGGGATCCCCTTATTTTTAAGCAGCTTGGAAATCAATTCAGACGTTTCGACCGCAACAGTCCCGACAAGGACTGGCTGGCCGACCATATAACGCTGGGCGACATCCTCGGCGACCGCTTTAAATTTCCCTTCCATTGTGCGGTAAATCAAATCAGGACGGTCGTCGCGGATCACCGGCTTATTCGTCGGAATCGTTACAACCTGCATGTTGTAGATGTTGCGGAATTCTTCTTCTTCCGTTTTCGCCGTACCCGTCATACCGGCCAGCTTTTCGTACATCCGGAAATAGTTTTGGAAGGTAATCGTAGCGAGCGTCATGCTCTCGTTCTGAATTTCAAGTCCTTCCTTCGCTTCGATGGCCTGGTGAAGCCCGTCGCTGTAGCGGCGCCCCTTCATCAGACGGCCCGTAAACGAATCGACGATGATAACCTGTCCGTCTTCAACGACGTAGTCAACGTCTTTATGCATCGCCGCATGCGCTTTAAGAGCCTGGGCGATATGGTGGTTTAAGGCCACGTGACGGACATCGAATAAGTTTTCAATGCCGAACGCTTTCTCTGCTTTTGTCATGCCTTCTTCAGTAAGCTGAACGCTTTTCGTTTTAATATCGTATGTGTAATCCTTCTCGACTTTTAACGTACGCACAAACGCGTTGGCCTGGACGTAAAGCTTCGTCGACTTCGCGGCTTGTCCGGAAATGATCAGCGGCGTTCTTGCTTCATCGATTAAGATGGAGTCCACCTCATCGATAACCGCAAAGTGAAGCGGACGCTGCACCATTTCCTCTTTATAAAGAACCATGTTGTCCCTTAAATAGTCGAAACCAAGCTCATTGTTCGTAGAATACGTAATATCGGCCGCATACGCCTCACGCTTCTCGTCTTTTGACAGGCTGTTCAAATTCAAGCCGACAGTCAAACCGAGAAATTGAAAGATCTGACCCATTTCTTCGGCATCGCGGCTTGCCAGGTATTCGTTGACAGTCACGACGTGAACGCCTTTTCCGGAAAGCGCGTTTAAATAAACGGGCATCGTGGATGTCAATGTTTTACCTTCCCCCGTTTTCATTTCAGCGATATTTCCATCGTGCAGGGCCATGCCCCCCATCAGCTGAACTTTGAACGGAAACATGCCGGTAACCCGCCGCGATGCTTCCCTGACGACGGCAAACGCTTCTGCCAGCAGATCATCAAGCGTTTCGCCTTTTTCAAGACGCTCTTTAAACTCGATCGTTTTATTTCTCAATGCTTCATCTGAAAGCTTTTCCATCTCAGCCTTGAGCGCATCAATCTCATTCGCTTTCTTTTCATAGCGGCTGAGCGTGCGTTTATTCGGATCAAATACTTTATTTAAAATTCCAAGCATAGAATAACGCTCCTCTGTAAATTTCCTTGTTTATTAGCCAGGCAAACAGTAATTTTCATATATGCAATATCATATCACACCTTTTGTCATTTCCAAACAATTTACCGCCCGGAGACGGAAAAAACCCCCTCTTCGGAAAATCCGAGGGGGATGCATGCATTCTTTTATTATTCAGTGGGTTCGATCAAACCGTACTTTCCGTCATTCCTGCGATAAACCACATTGGTCAGATTGGTTTCGGCGTTCGTGAATACAAAGAAGCTGTGCCCAAGCATATTCATCTGTAAAATCGCTTCTTCGTTATCCATCGGCTTTAAATTAAACCGTTTTTGACGGACAACCTGAGGCTGTTCTTCGTCGATTTCTTCCTGCAAAGCTGTGCCGATGCCGTTCCCTTCCGCAAACAAATCCTTCGGTAAACCTTTTTCGCGAAACTTCCGGTTCACTTTCGTTTTATGCTTGCGAATTTGACGTTCGAGTTTGTTTGCTGCGAGATCGATTGCATTGTACATATCTTCGTGATGAACCTCGGCACGGAGGGAGAGGTCTGTCATTGGAATGGTCACTTCAACCTTTGATTCCTGATCATTGTAGAACTTCAGATTGACGTTGACGATCGCATCGACATCATTTTCAAAATGACGTCTCAGCTTTCCAATTTTCTTCTCGACGTGTTCCCTTAATGCTGCTGTCACCTCAATGTTTTCTCCTCTGACGTTGAACTCCATCAAAAGAACGCCTCCTTTATATTAAGGATATGTAAATATATTTCGCCTTTTCCCTTCTTCATTCCTGCCG
This sequence comes from Bacillus sp. JJ675, assembly GCF_036963165.1. Lineage (NCBI taxonomy): Bacteria > Bacillati > Bacillota > Bacilli > Caryophanales > Bacillaceae > Bacillus > Bacillus sp. JJ675. Next base: position 41,857 of record NZ_JBALMR010000034.1, read on the forward strand.
AAACGTAAAAATTATGTGAAAAATCCGTGAATTTTGACGAAGTTTGTCCATTTATGTATAGATGGGCAGCCGAAATCCCTTTATTAAATCCTAAATATATTCATGACCTGAAGAAATCAGAACGGGTTTGCTTAAGGAAAGCTTGCATGATTTATTGAGAAAACAGGGCATGATGAACATGCCCTTAAAATTGTTTCAAATTTATCTTTTTCGATTTCCGAAATTAATGAATGACAAACGGCTCCATACATCGATGAATCCCGGCCATCCAATGTCGATAAAGAGGCAGAAACCGGTTTTGCAAGTAGTCCTGAAATTCAGCAGAAGGAAAAGTATAATAAATCAGGCTGTCAAACCCGCGGAAGACTTTGTCAAAGGAACGGATCGAAGACTCGGCACAGCTCGTCTTCATAATGGAAAGAAGAAGAGCGTGCGACGAGTCGATGTGAAAAAACGCATAGATGAGGTCGTTAAAAATCCGTTCGCCTTCTGTTTTTTCAAAATTCCGGTCCGCCTCGATCAGGTAGCAAAGCCCTTCCTCAACTGTAAAAAGCAGCTGATAATAAGTTGATAAAAGCATATAATCAGAGGTGCTCGTCAAAGCTATCACCTATTTGCGCTTGTCGTAGTACGTGCCGTCAATCGTTATATTGTTGTACGGATTTCTGTACGTCTGATGAAGGGTCCGTTTTTTCTTCGCCTGAAGCAGCTCTTTTTTGATATCCTGCTGCAGCCTTTTCAATTCGGCGGCAACCAGCGGTTCCAGCTCAAGCACCTTCTTCATTTCAAGCTTTTCTTCATGAGAAAGCGGCGGCTTGATCTCTTTGATCAAGCCATCGCGTTTCTGGAGAAAATCTTCAATTGCCTGAAGCAGCTCATCGCTTTCAGGGGCATCCTTCACCTTCGCGAGCATGTTTTTCGTTTCGTTATACAACAGCTCTGCTTTGCCCATTATACGTGCCCGCCTGTTCCGAACCGGCCTTGCCGCTCGATTTGAATCGCCTGCTTCCACGCATCGCGGAAGTCTTTCACATACCCTTCGACTTCTGTCACAATGTCTTTGTCATTGTTAATATTCGCTTCGATTAAACGGCGGTAGATATACTCATACATCGCACCCATTGATCCGGCCAGCTCCACTTCCCGATTTAGCGTTACATTCAGCTCCTGGATGATGTTTTGCGCTTTCACAAGGTTCGTATTTTTCATTTCCATATCCCCTTGTTCGATCGCCTGTTTGGCCAGCTTCATAAACTTCAGGCAGCCGTCGTATAACATGAGCGTCAATTCCCCGGGGCTTTTCATGTTAATCGAATTTTGCTGATAAGCTGCATACGGATTGTTTAAAGCCATTCTTGATCCTCCAGATTCCGATTATTGTCCAAGCATTTGCGTAATGTACGTCGCTTGTTCGTTCAATTTTTGAATCGCTTTATCCATCGCGGTGAATTTCGCATAGTAGCGGTTTTCAATTTGCGCCAGACGATCCGTCCACGTGGAAATATCGGTTGCGACTTGTTTTAAATTTTTCCCGATCGAGTAATCGTTGGTTGACATGTTAGCGTTTCCGGCTTTGTCTTCAATCTTTTTTTTCGTATCTGTCAATACAGACTGAAGTCGTCTCACGATGCCTTTTTCGTTATAGCTTTCATCCTTGCTGCTTGTTCCCGCCATAAAGAGGTTTGCCACAGCATCAGGATCTTCTTTGATTTTCGCTTTCAGCTTAGCTTCATCTATCTCTAAATGACCGCGCTGATTGTATGAACTTGAAGTCTTAATGCCGAACTGGGTAAGCTGCAGCGATTCTCCATTTACGGAAACGTTTGAATAAAAATCAGTCCGCATTTGGTTTGCTGCGCCGCTTAGAATAGTATCGTTTCTTAACAGACCGCTTTTCGCTTTTTCTTCCCAAAGCTCAACTTGCTTATCTGACATCGCTTCCCTTTGTTCATCTGTCAGCGGTGTATAATCGCGGTATTTCTCCTCAGTCAGCTTGCCGTTGATCGTATCGACGAGATCATTGTACTTTGTGACAAAATCTTTGATTTGATTAAATATAGTGTCAACGTCAGTAGAAACGTCTAATGAGACTGCACTTTTTGTCGTATTTTTTAGCGTATACGTCACATTATTGACGGTAAAATTGTTGGACGTTTTCTCCATTTGCAATCCGTTGATGACAACTTCTGCATTTTGCCCTTCCTGGCTGGCGACCAGCTTGTTGCCGCTGTCAAGCGCAAAACCGAGCTGATCTGTCATGAAGCTTGCTGTCGCTGCATCAGCAGCTTGAATGCTGCCGCCTGCACCGGTGGCTTTTGATGTCAATGCGATCGTTTCCACATATTCCGACCCGTTGTAAATCTTGTCTTTAATCGCTGTTACACCTAAACCGGAGCTGTTAATTTTTGAAACGATGTCATCTAATGTGTCCGTGCTTGCCACCTTGATTTCAATCTTTTTCGCTTCTGCTGCTCCAGGGGCTGTCACCTGAAAGGCCAGCGTTTGATCGCTGCCGGTGTAGCCGGAAAGATTGGAAGATTTATAGGTAGCGGCTGTCGCAAGTCTGTTTACCTGGATCGTACTTGAAGCTGCATTGGTGGTGCCTGTCGCCGTAACTGCCGACTCATCAGAACTCGTCACTTTCTTCGCCCCGTATGTACTCGGACGAAGCATGGTATAAGTTAATTCCTGCAAGTCTTTAATTTTCGTATTGATTTCACGATAGCTGTCCCGCTGCCACTCGAGCGTCTGTTTCTTTTGCTTCAGCTTATCAAGCGGAGCTTGCTCCGTTTTCATCAACTTGCTGACGATCTCGTCAATATCCATACCAGAAGCCAAACCTGAAATTCTCGTTACCATATGAAACACTCCTCTTCTATGTTGATTTATCGACTATTAACCCCATAAATTCAGCCATGTCCGCATAAAAATCGAGCCACTGCTTAGGCGGGATTTCCCGAACCACTTCATCCGTCTTATCGTCCACAACCTTCACATAGTACTCGCCCAGCTTTTCGTGAAGCTCAAACTGAAGATGAACTTGCGACGGCTCCAAAAGCTTATTGGCGCCCTGTACCGTTTTTTCAAGCTGAGGAAATGAAAATTCTGAAGAATGCTGCTGCACCTTTTCCCCAACTTCCGGCTGTTTGCTCATCATCTGCGTCTTGTAAGCATCAATAATAGGTTCCAAAGATGTCAGTCTTCCGATCGACAATTTTTACCATCCCCTATGCTATGATCTAAAATTTATATCGGCTAAGCGAGTGATAGATTTTAATAAATTTATGGAAAAAACTCTTTTTAAATTCAAAATAAAAAAACAGCAATCCACTGATCGGATTCCTGTCATGACATTATAAATAAAAAAGACCCTAGCAAAAGCCAGGATCTTTTTATGCAATTAGCGAAGCAATTGAAGCACGTTTTGCGGCTGTTGGTTCGCTTGAGCAAGCATCGCTTGAGAAGCTTGGGAAAGAATGTTGTTCTTCGTGAACTCGCTCATTTCTTTCGCCATGTCTACGTCACGGATACGAGACTCAGCAGCTGTTAGGTTTTCACCAGAAGCGCTTAGGTTGTTGATTGTGTGCTCTAGACGGTTTTGAACTGCACCGAGCTTAGCACGTTGAGTAGATACTTGGTTAATCGCATCGTCAACGATTTTTAATTGTTCATTAAAACCACCAGCTGCGTCAGATGCAGTGTCAGCAAACTTAGTTACATCTAATGATGAAATGTTTAAAGTATCACTAGTACCTAATGCGTCAGCTGACATATTTCCAATATTTACAGAGATTTGTTGAGTAGCATTAGCTCCAATTTGGAAGACTAAGCTTTTTGTAGTTGCTGCATCACCGGTATCTTTGAAAGTGCCGTCCAGCAATTTCTTGCCGTTGAACTCAGTACGATTAGAAATGCCGTCAATTTCTTCTGTCAATGCAGAAATTTCATCTTGAATAGCCTGCAAATCTGTTGCTTTGTCCTGAGTACCAGTGTTTCCTGCTTGAACAGTAAGTTCACGCATACGTTGAAGGATCGCATGAGTTTCAGTCAATGCACCCTCAGCTGTTTGGATAAGAGAAATGCCGTCTTGTGCGTTTTTAGAAGCCATTTCTAAACCGCGGATTTGTCCTCTCATTTTTTCAGAGATTGCTAGACCTGCTGCGTCATCTCCGGCACGGTTGATGCGAAGACCAGAAGAAAGCTTCTCCATGTTTTTTTGGCTTGCACTGTTGTTTGAAGACAGGCGGTTCAGCGTGTTAAGCGCTGCAATGTTGTGGTTAATTCTCATTTTGTATTTCCTCCTTGAAATATGTTTGAGCGCACGTCTATGTGCTTTTTATTGAAACAAGCCGGGTGTCCTTCCAGCCTGTTACATTTTTAATATCGGACTCGAAGAGGGATTGTTTAGATGAAAATGCACATTTTTCTATATCCGAAATTTTCAGGCAAGTAAATCTAATTAGGATTTATAAATTTTTTTCTTTAAAACCGATTTATATAACAAAAAAAGCCTGTCGAAAACCAAATAAACGGTTTTTCCGACAAGCTTAAGTTTTTTTATGCAATTAGCGAAGCAATTGAAGCACGTTTTGCGGCTGTTGGTTCGCTTGAGCAAGCATCGCTTGAGAAGCTTGAGAAAGAATGTTGTTCTTCGTGAATTCGCTCATTTCTTTCGCCATGTCTACGTCGCGGATACGAGACTCAGCAGCTGTCAAGTTCTCAGAAGAAGCACCAAGGTTGTTGATTGTGTGCTCTAGACGGTTTTGAACCGCACCGAGTTTTGCACGTTGTGATGAAACAGTATTAATTGCATCATCAACGATTTTAAGCTGTTGGTCAAAAGTTAAAGCAGGAGTAGCGTTAGCGAATTCCGTTACATTAATATTTGTAACCGCTTGACCAGTCACTAGAGTATTAGTAGCATCTACTGCACCAAGTGCATCAGCACCCATATCGTTAATATTTACTTTGATTTGTTGACCTGCGTTCGCTCCAATTTGGAAGACTAAATCTGCTGTGCCACTTTTGAAGTCACCATTCAGCAGTTTCTTTCCGTTGAATTCTGTACGATCAGAAATGCCATTTACTTCTTCTGTCAAAGCTGTAATTTCATCTTGAATAGCCTGCAAATCTGTTGCTTTGTCCTGAGTACCAGTGTTTCCAGCTTGTACAACAAGCTCGCGCATACGTTGAAGGATCGCATGGGTTTCAGTCAATGCACCTTCAGCTGTTTGGATAAGAGAGATACCGTCTTGTGCGTTTTTAGAAGCCATTTCTAATCCGCGGATTTGTCCTCTCATTTTTTCGGAGATTGCTAGACCTGCTGCGTCATCTCCGGCACGGTTGATGCGAAGACCTGAAGAAAGTTTCTCCATGTTCTTTTGGCTTGCGCTGTTGTTTGAAGACAGGCGGTTCAGCGTGTTAAGCGCCGCAATGTTGTGGTTGATTCTCATTTTGTATTTCCTCCTTGAAATTTGATTGCACGTCCATGTGCATGTTTTGAAGCATTCAGGCTGTCCTTCCTGCTACATACTTTATATCGGAGAAACCCTGAAATTGTTTATAACAAAAATAAAAAAATCCTCACTTTTTTTGTGAGGATAGTTTCGCCAGAAGATCGTTCGAAAGTGAAGCCGCCCGGCTGTTTTCTTCCTGAATCGACAAATAAATTTCCTTGCGGTGGATATCGATATGCCTTGGCGCGTCGATGCCGATTTTCACTTGGTCTCCGTCAATCGCGATGATTTTCACTTCAATATCATCGCCGATCTGAATCGCTTCATTGAGTTTGCGAGATAAGACTAGCATGATTCCCCTCCTATCAGATGCTTTGTTTGATAAGAGGAGTCGTGCAAAATCACTTGTTTGCCGAGCATTTTTTTGCGGTTTACGACGATTGGCGCCATCAAATTTGCCGTTGATTTTTCAAATGGCTCTTCTATCGTTAAAATCGCCATCACTTCAACATCTTCGGCCGCTTCAATTTCAAGAAATTCAACCGTCGTTTCATCAAGATCAAAGCCGTAGTCCTTGAAGAACACAAACGGACTTGCCACGATGAAAGCAAGTTCGGCCGTTTCCGCCGACTGGAGAACGACGAACGGGGAGTCTTCCGAAAGCGGCAGGATGACGAACTTCTTCTCATCAGAAAATCCCGGCAGGCCGTTTGCAAACATAATGATTTGCTCTTCTTGAATTTGCGTTTCTCCATGGTATTTTGTTTTAATGATCATTGGTCACGATCCTTTGCTGATTTACTTTTGGTTTGGATATTCCACATCTATTTTTAACTCCGGATATTGCAGCATGTCAACCTTCACTTTGCCAGGCGTATAATCAACGACCGGTTTGTGAGGCGTCGCATTGATGATCGCCTTATGCGGCGTTATTTCAATATTGAGTTGGGACGGCTCATATGCGATTTTCACTCTATCAAACGAAGGAGTAAAATGGACACCGATCTGAACCTGCTCAGGCTCATAGTTTCTTCTTGACTGTTCGGCGATTGGATCGCCTTTGTTTTCGATCCTCATCATTTCATCGCCTTCTTCAGCGGTTCGCGCCATCCCGTCAAGCCAGTCCTGATAGCCTTGCTGTGCAGCCTCTTCTATCCTTTTAAAAATATGCTTCCGATCCAAGTCTTCCCATGCTTTCGTCTGGTCAATCGTTAGCTTTGAAGGCGTCACTGAAATCTCAAGGTCAGCGGGGGGCTGCTCGATTTCCAAATCGGCGTGCGGCTGTTCGATGCTCTGGACCGCCGGCGTTGTAGTCAAACCGATTCTTCCTTGGACGCTTTCCATAATCAGCCTTGGCATCTGCATAACGGTTACCTCCTTGAAAAAAAGCAACTCTTAAAGAGTCGCTTTTAGTTTAAAAAGTCAATCAATGTCGGCTGTACGATTTTTGCGTTGACAGAAAGCGCAGCTCTGTGAACGCTCTGCTGTGTAATAAAATCGGTGATCACTTCTTCAAGCTCGACATCTTCGTTGTCTGATAACACTTTTGTGGCTGTCTCTTCCTGCAACTTTAACCGGGAGTCGATCAATTCAAGCCGATTGTAGCGCGCTCCAATATCTGACCGTTCTGAGCTCATCGTGTTGGTGAACTGGTCAATATCGGATAAAACAGCGTCAGAGTCAATGCCGTCAAGTGAACCCGATTTCAAAGCCGTTTCAAGAGAATTCAGCATTTCAAAGACATTTTGCCCGCTGCCTGACGTTCCGCCAAAGGCTGAAATCGGATTTGCGTTCACCTTCAATGTCGCATTGCTGGAAACGTTAAAGTTCACGTCGGAAGAGCTTGTGTAGTTTTCAAAATTATACGTGTACGAACCATCAGGATTTTTGACGATCGGTGCGACATCTGAGTTCGATCCGCTAAAAATGTAGCGTCCATTGACCTGCGTATTGGCGATTTGAATCAGCTGTTCTTTTAATTGGCCGATTTCGACCCCTGTTGCCTCCAGCTCTGCTCCGCCATTCGTACCATTTTTCACTTGAACGACCAAATCTCTAACTTTCCCCATCACGTCTATACCTTCTGTGATGTTATCTTCTGAATTCTCAAGCCATGTGTAAGCCTGTGAAACGTTGCTTTTATATTGCTCCACCTGTGAGAGCTGCGTATTGTATTTCAGGCTTTTCATCGCGACAATCGGATCGTCCGACGCTTTTGTGATCTTTTTTCCCGATGAAATCTGCGATTGCAATTTATCCAGTTTCCCGTAGCTTGAATTGATATAACGCAATGAATTTTTTGCGATCATACCTTGGGTTACACGCATCATTTATCCCTACCTTCCTACGACACCCATGCCGTTGATGATCTTATCAAGGATTTCGTCCTGCACTGTGATCATTCTTGCCGCAGCATTATAAGCATGCTGGAATTGAATCATGTTGGACATTTCTTCGTCTAACGAAACGGCGCTCGTCGACTGCCGGTTCAATTCTGCTGAATTGAGCTGCGTCTCCGAATTGGAAAGAAGCCTGTTCGCTTCCTGGGCTTTCACGCCCATTTCGCCGATAATGCCCGCATAGTAATCCAAAACGGTTGTCGACTTTCCGCCGATGTCGATTTTTTTCGTGAAAACCGCTGCCAGATTTGTCGCGTTTGAGTTATCGCTCGTTTCTCCGTTAAGCGATGAGGCAATATTTTGGCCATTGGAATTCATGATATCATCGGCTACTTTTATTTTCGCTGCCGCTCCTTTTGCAGGCTCAGCCTCACCACCGGTAAATTCAAAGAAAAGGCCGCCCGGTTGACCGGAGGATGTCACTCCGTTTTGATGGACTTCATTGAACGCCTTTGCAAGGGCCAGCGCCATTTCATCCAGGTTCGCGAGCATTTCAGGGTAGGTCCCTTTTTCTTTGCCGCCGGACATGTAGCCGAAGGATTCAATTAAGCCTAACAGCGATCCTTTGCTTGTAAAAGCGTCTGCATTAATGTCCGTTCCGCCGATTGATACGCTTGTCACCAGACCTGTATCATTGTCATAATTGACTTTCACTTCCTTGGTTGTAAAGGTTGTTCCGTCAAGAACCTTGCCGAGAGACTGTCCGTCGCTGCCGATAATGTCGACGGAAACGGTTCCCTCTGCGGTCGCAAGCGAATTGCCGCCTGATTTATTGTAGCTGACTTTGATATTTGCCATTGAAGAAAGCTGATCGAGCAGCAGATCCCGCTTATCGTACAAATCATTCGGAAGATAGCCGTTCGGTTCGACATTGGCGATTTGCTCGTTCAGGCTGTTCAGCTGGGAAAGGAGCGAATTAATGGTGATCGTGCTTTGTTCGATCTGATCCCCCAAGTCCTTTTGAACGGTTGTCAGCGATTTGTATAATTCGTTAAACGTATCTGCCACAGCTTGGCCCTTTTGAGCAACGACAGAACGCGCGCTCGACTCGTTCGCATTGCTCGTCAATTCCTGGATCGATTTCCAAAAAGAATTGAGCACGTTGTTTAAACCGCTGTCTTTTAATTCGTTCATGATGCTTTCCATTTGCGCTAAAGCGCCGGCCTTTGAATCGTAATAGCCGTAACTGGTGTTTTGCGTCCGATATTGGTAGTCGAGAAAACTGTCTCTGACCCTTTCAACCGCGCCGACTTCAACGCCTGTCCCCATTTGTCCGGCAAGTCCGACAGCGTTTCTTGATACGACCGGATAAGGAGTGGTCTCTTGAAAAGCGACACGCTGCCTTGTGTATCCTTCGGTATTGGCGTTTGATATGTTGTTTGATGTTACGCTTAAAGCCGCCTGCTGGGCGGCCAGCCCTCGTCTTGCGGTTTCAAGTCCCATAAAAGTTGGTATCGTCATCTTTCTTTCCCTCCGTTCTAAGCCTTTGAATCAAATAGGGACAGCCTGCTTGAGCCCCTGGGTTGGCTCGGCTCCTGCGTTTTTCCGTAGTTTGCGTTTCCTTCTTTCGGAAGAAGCATGTCCAATGTGAGCGTTATGAATTGAAGCGACTGAATGGTCAGCTGTTTATTCAAACCGTTCACATCTTTTAAACGGGTGACGAGCTGTAACAGCCTTTCAAACAGCTGCTCCAACACCGTTTTGTCGCTGCCTTCAGCCTCGCTGATGCATGTGCTGATCGTGGTGTCCGCCCTTCCGAGGCATTCTTTTGTTGCTTCAATCCGCGCCTCTTCGGTTTGTTCGATCGCCTGCACGTATTTTTGTTCCTTTGTCAAAATCTCAGAAAGTTCTTTTATTTCGTTCTTCTTCAGTGCCTCCGTTTTTCGTTCGGACAGCGTCAGTAAATGTTCATGCAGAACACAAAGGCGTTCAAGCTCTTGTATCACCCGTTTCACCGATTCGTCTTCCTCCTTACTTTATTGCTGTTTATAGAAATTAACCATTTTTTCGGCTATTCCCGTACGGTCGATTTGGTATGTGCCATTTTCGACTGCCGCTTTTAGCCGGGCGATTTTTTCCTGGCGTTCCATCATTAAATCAGGTCCTTTTTGCAGCTCTTTGGCTTTTGCCGAAATTTCAACTTTATCCTCCTGCTGAGGATTTATTTGAGAAGGCGTTGCTTTTTTATCAAAAGATTTATGGTAAGGATTAACAGATTGTGTTCCGTATTGGTTGATCTTCATGGGATTCCTCTCACTTTCCGTCATAGTCGTCTATGATCATACTCATTTTATCGTCTGAGCTTCGAGTTAGTTTAGGGAATCAGTTGTTTTTAGGCTGAAAGGTATAGTATGTGCCTTTGGAACTATTCTGCTTTTCTTTTTCGAGGCGCTCCATCTGGTCTAATTGGCTCATCTGCGATTCTATGTCTTGTTCACAGGCGGCACAGTACCGGCCTTCCCGAATCATCGTTCCGCATCTGTCGCACGGGTAGCCCAGGTTCGGAAAATTAGAGATGTGGATTCGCTTCTGTCTGATAAATTTCAGAATGAGCTCTTCCTCTACTCCCGTTTTTTCCACGATTTGAATCATCGTAGCCTGCCGGTTTTCCTGCTTTTTCAGGAATTTGTATACTGTCTCAAATGAACGTTCTTCTTCTTTCAGACAAGAGTTACATATGGTTTGAAAGCTGTTTTTCATAAACAATGCGTTGCACTTTGGACAATTCGCCAATTGATTCATAATTTTGACTCCTATCCTTAAATTCTATCATTTATATCGGCAGGGAAAATAAATGATTTAGCTTCGAATCAAAGTGAAAGATGATACCGAATCTGCTCCCCCGTCCGCTTTCAGACATTGGGCAGCTTGATGAATGGTAGCCCCTGTCGTATACAGGTCATCGATCAGGAGAATTTTCATTCCTTTTACAAAACCCTTGTCCGTTTTAAAAACGTTTTTTTGTTTAAGGCGCTCTGTCCTGCTTTTTTTTGACTGTTTCTCATTTTCTGTTCTGATCAACGGATGTATGACAGGCCTTTTTAATAAGGAAGCAAGCCTTTCCGCCTGATTAAAGCCTCTTTCCTTTTTACGTTCTTCGCTGAGAGGTATCGGGACAATAACGGCATCTGAATGTCGGCAGCACGCTTGAAAGGTGCGGATGAAAGAAGGGGCAAAAGCGTGGACGATTTCAGCGTCGCCTCTAAACTTAAAACGGGCGAGCACTTCTTTCATGAAAGGATTGTAAAGATATACAGAGCGGTTTTGCTCAAGGAGGCCGCGGGTTTTCGGATTTGCTTCCCATTTCAGACAGTCGGTGCACAGCTTTTCGCCGTCTTGCAGACGCCCGCATTTACGGCAAACGGTCCCTTTTATTTTGATAAAGCCCTCTTTACATTCTCCGCATATTTTTTCCTCATCATGAGCAAAGAAAAAAGAACGCCATGAAAGAGAATGTGAAAGAGGAGCTTCACAAATTAAACAAAGCAGCTTACACCCTTCCTTCCTTTCTTTCTGTGTTCGCAATGCGGATTTTCATTGACTCTTCTTGCCGCTTCTGCGAGAGTGACTAGCATCGATGTATTTTTTTGTTTGTCAACGAGCTCTGCCTTTATGTATGCCAGTTTCGTACGATCTGTGACATATTGCGGTTTGACCGCATTCAAGGCTAGTGCGAGCACATCTTCTCTGCATCTCTGACACAAGCAGCTCATATTGAGCTGATCAATATATTGATCAAACAATTCTTCCAAAACAGATTCCTTTGCATTGACTAACATTCAGGCACCGCTCCTTATACACATCTTATGAGTATACTGTACCATGATTATCGGACTAGTCAACCAAATTTTCCAGTAAAGCCATTTTATTCATTCGGCGAATATGACGGCGAGCTGCGACCATGTTCGCCGTCTTGCCGAAGTGAAAAAAACGGACGTCACCCGTTGTATATTGAGGGTGCCTCCCGGCTCTTCCCGATATTTGGACAAGCGCGCTTTCGTCAAAAACGGCCGATTCAGCGCCCAGCACTCCGACTTGTGCTTTTTGGACCGTCACGCCTCTTTCCAAAATGGTCGTCGTGACGAGGATATCAAGCGTCCCATCCCTAAACCGTTTTACCTTTTCATTTCTATCCGGGTCATCGGCATAAACGCCTTCGATTTGAAAATGTTCCTTCTTTAACAGGGTAACCACAGATTTGAGCGCCGGAATAGACGGAACAAATAAAAAGACCGGCTGTTTTTGCTCTTTATGTTTGAAAAGCCATCTTTTGACGGCTAAAGGAATAATGTGGCATTTGAGACTCTTTTTCCAGTTTCCGCACCACGTAAATGACGGTTCAGGCATTGGACTCCGATGATACCGGGCCGGGATGTGAGCGGCCTTGAGCCGCCCGCTTTCAGCTCGTTTTTTCATTTCCCGGGAAGGGGTGGCTGTTAAATAAATTCGGGCGCTTTGCCGTTTCCCTGCTTTTTCTACGGCGTACTGCAATGTTTGATCATAACTGTACGGGAACGCATCAACCTCATCAACGACCATCACATCGAACGCTTCTTTATATCGGAAAAGCTGATGGGTGGTCGATATCATAAGAGGCGAAAGCATCCCTCTATCGGGACTCCCTCCGTATAAAGCGGCAATTTCTGCGCCTTCAAAAGCTTTCTTTACGCGCGGGGCAAGCTCCAGCACCACATCCGTTCTCGGAGTGGCTATACATACTCTCAAGCCATGGTTTAAAGCAAATTCGATTCCCTGAAACAAAATTTCCGTTTTGCCTGATCCGCAAACCGCCCAAATTAAAAGCTCTTCTTTTTTTCGAATCGCTTCAATAATCGATCTTGCCGCTTTTTCCTGGCCCGCCGAAAGAATTCCCTCCCAAACCATGCGGACGGGCGGCCATTTAGATTGATCACCGCCTTTCCAAGTCAATAGGGGTGTACATTCGCTTACTCTGCCCATCATGACGCACGAACGGCAGTAGACACATTGTTGATTGCATGCATAACAAGGGTACCGGGCGAAAAGCGCCTGATGATCCTGGCCGCACCGCTTGCAGACAAAGCCTTTGGTCGTTTCTTCAATCGGTTTTTCTGCTTTGATCAAGCCTTTTTGGATGTGCCAATCAATCACATCATCGGGAAAGGGAAGTTCACTTTTGAGAAGATGGCGGGATTCAAGCAAAGACTGTAAATTGCGGGAGTATTCAGATGCGGGCTGCTTTCCAGCGATAACGATCACCTCCAATCTAACATTTAGTATCTTGCATGCCCGTTTTTTTGTAAAACTGGCAAAATCAAAAAGTTGCAGAGTTTTCACCTTGGAAAATCAAAAAATCTCCGTTTTGTCAAACGGAGATTGGCGTTTATACTATATACCAGGCAATGCCCATTGCCCCCTCGCCGAGATGCGTGCCGACCACAGGACCAAAATAGCTTTTGTATAATTCGACGTGCGGATATTTTTGAGACAGCTCTTCAATAATCTGATCGGCTTCTTTCTCCCGGTTCGCATGGATGACGACCGCCCTCATAGGCTTGCCTTTTCCGGCATCCTCATCAAAGAGTTCAAACAGGCGGTTTAAGGCTTTTTTTCTCGTCCGGATTTTTTCAAATGGAACGATCAGCTTATTCTCAAAGTGTAAAATCGGCTTCACTTTTAAAAGGCTTCCGATAAAAGCCTGGGCTCCGCTCAGCCTGCCCCCTCTTTGCAGATGGGATAGGTCGTCAACCATGAAGTAAGCCCTCATCGAGGTTTTCATATGATCCAAATGACTGAGGATTTCTTCAGGCGGTGCTCCTTTTTCCGCCATCTCAGCCGCTTCGATCGCATAAAAACCTTGAGCCATGCAGCTGATTTCCGAATCAAACGGATACACTTTGACGTTTTCCAGCATTCCATCCGCCGACACGGCGCTGTTGTACGTGCCGCTGATTCCGCTGGAAAGATGGATGCTGATTACCGCATCATATGTTTCGCCAAGCTTTTCATACAGTGCGATCAATTCGCCGTAGGCCGGCTGGGAAGTCGTCGGGAGATCTTCATGAGCTTTAACTTCTTTATAATAATCCTTCCAGCTCATGTCGACCTCTTCCTTGTATGAAGCCTCTCCGAAAATCACATTGAGCGGTATCATGTGTATATTGTGATTATCCCGCAGTTCTTTCGGTATGTAGGCTGTACTGTCAGTTACTACTGCTGTTCTCATAAAATAAACCTTCCTTATGAAAGATACTTTTTTTCCTATTTTAAAAGAAAAACAGTTGTTTTTCATTATAAAGTTTGATTTTCTAAAAAAAGAAAAGACCTGCCGATGGCAAGTCCACTTTTATCTCATTTCTACCCAGCCATTTTTGATGGCCACAACGACTGCTTGAGTTCTGTCGTTTACGTTCATTTTCTGCAGGATGTTGCTGACGTGGTTTTTAACCGTTTTTTCACTGATAAATAAAGATTCTCCTATGCCGCGGTTGCTCTTTCCGTCCGCGAGCATTTGCAATACTTCGCATTCCCGCCTTGTGAGAATGTGCAAAGGTCTGCGGATTTCTGGATACACTTCGTGCTGAGCGTGAGATGACACGCCGCTTGTTGCCAGACGGCGAAATTCGTTGACAAGATTGTGCGTAACCTTAGGGTGAAGGTAAGAACCGCCTTCAGCCACTACCTTTACGGCTTCAATCAGTGTATCGGCATCCATCTCTTTAAGCAGATAGCCGCGTGCTCCGGTTTTTAACGCATGTGTCACATAGTTTTCATCATCATGGATCGATAAAATTATGACCTTTGATTCCGGATACATATCGACAAGTTGTTTTGTCGCTTCAACTCCGTTTACATTCGGCATATTGATGTCCATGATGACTACATCCGGATGATAGTGCTCGACAATGCGAGCCGCTTCGTCACCGTCGTCTCCTTCAGCCACTACCTCAAAGGTAGGTTCGAAATCCAAAATCCGTTTTACTCCTTCACGGAATAACTGATGGTCATCAATAATTACAATATTTACTTTAGTCACAAGCTACGCCTCCCCATTTTTCATTGTTCTACACAGCGCTTTTATGGTCAATATGTCTTTTGTCTCTATTTTACAATTATCTTTACAATGACAGCGGAACTTTAATTAAAATAAATGTCCCGAGACCTATTTTCGAGTCGATCGTCATCGTACCTTCAAGCAAATCGACTCTTTCCTTCATTCCAAGCAGACCGAACGATTTGTTTTTCTTCTTTTGCGCTTCTTTTAAATCAAAGCCGTTTCCGTTATCTTTTATAATCAGCGTAACAAAATCTTTCGTCACTTCTACTTTAACATGAATTTCGGTTGATTCGGAATGTTTTAGGGCATTCGTGACAGCTTCCTGAGCCAGCCGGAAAAGCGCCACTTCAAATCGCGGTGCAATCCGCCTGTCTTCCGATTCCCCGATGCAATGAAAATGGATTTTCGCTTTGCCATGATAATCTTCGATCGTGTTCAAGTATTTTCTGAGCGTCGGAATCAGGCCCAAATCGTCTAAAGCCATCGGCCTTAAGTCATAAATAATCCGTCTGACTTCATAAAGGGCATTGCGAACGTTTTGCCGGAGGTTTTTAATTTCCTGAAAGCCTTCTTCGGTCCCCTTGTCTCTGAAAATCCGTTCGATCAATTCAGATCTCATCATCACGTTTGCCAGCATTTGCGCCGGACCGTCATGAATTTCGCGCGAGACCCTTTTTCTTTCTTCCTCTTGCGCTTCGATGATCCGCAAGCCGAAATCCTGTTTTGCCTGCGCGTCTTCCAATAAAACGCCGACCTGGCGAAGATCTTGGTTTAAATAGTTTAAAACGACAGTTATCTGGCTGACAAGACCTTCGGAACGCTCAATGATTTCCTGAAGACCGAGGAGACGCCTTTCCAGATCGTCGCGCTTCTCCCTCAGCTGCTTTTCGCGCTGCTGAATCATCGTAAGCTCAACTTGAAGTTTGTGCGCCTTTTCATAAGCTTCGCGAATTTCCGTTTCACTGAATTTATGAAAGTTTCTGCTGACCTCTGACAGACGGTTCCTCGCATGCCGGGCATGCACCTCCAACCTGTCTCCGAGATCGATGACTTCGTTGACCTGCTGCTTGATCTGCTTCAGCTCTTCTACCAAGCCTTCATATTGCTGACGGGACTGTTCGCCGATTTGAAATACTTCATCCTTGCTCCCGTCAACGGTTTTTAACATCTTCATTATTATTGAATCCAAGACTTTGGAGTCCATTTTGGAAACGCTCACCCATTTTCCCTCCGTAACAGCATTGTCATGTAGTTTTATCATAAATTTCATTGAACTGAAATTCGTGTCGAATTATAATGAAAGAATGCGTATTCTGTTTTTTGGTTCTATTATGATCTCCCTTCCATATCTCTTTAATCATAACAAAATGCGCGTGAAAATTCTAAGTCTGTTCGTATTTTATGAACATCCGCATGGCTTGTCAGGGGGTAAAATGACATGCTTCAAAGCTATCTCACTGTTTCCGGCGAAGGAACCCATGAAATCGTAATCGAGAAGTCCCGGTTCATTTGTCATTTAAGCCGTGTCAGTACTGAAAAAGAAGCACAGGATTTTATTCATAACATAAAAAAACAGCATTGGAATGCCACTCATAATTGTTCCGCCTATGTCATCGGCGAAAACGACCAAATTCAAAAGGCGAACGATGACGGAGAACCGAGCGGAACGGCAGGAGTCCCGATGCTTGAAGTATTAAAGAAACGCAATTTGAAGGATACTTGCGCCGTTGTTACACGGTATTTCGGCGGCATCAAGCTCGGCGCCGGAGGATTGATACGCGCTTACGGAAAATCCGTATCAGAAGGGCTGAACCATGTCGGCGTCGTCGAACGCAAACTGATGCGCGTGATGCATACCAAAGTGGGCTATACATGGATCGGCAAGCTGGAAAACGAGCTGCGCGAGTCCCCTTATCAAATCAAGGACATCCACTATGCCGACGACG
Source organism: Bacillus sp. JJ675 (assembly GCF_036963165.1). Classification (NCBI taxonomy): domain Bacteria; kingdom Bacillati; phylum Bacillota; class Bacilli; order Caryophanales; family Bacillaceae; genus Bacillus; species Bacillus sp. JJ675. The sequence goes on from NZ_JBALMR010000034.1 coordinate 58,694, forward strand.
TTGAATTTGAAACGTATGTAAAAGAAAGCGAAAAGCAGGCTTTTACAGAATGGATAACCGAATTAACAAACGGCAAGAGCGAAAATAGAGAAGGCATTCAGATATATCTGGAGGAAGCTTTTTATCATTAAAGGAGAATAAATATATGGCTGAGCGTGTAAAAGTGAAAGTGCGCAAAAAGAAGAATAAGAAAAAGAAGCTTATCAAGCGGTTTATCTTGCTTATGCTGCTCGCACTTCTCGCGGTTGGCGGAGTGGGGATATACAAGATTTACAACACGATCTCTGCAGCTGACGACACCTATGATCAACTGGATCGGGGCGAGAAGTCGAAGCTTCGCGATGAAGTCGTCGACATCAAGAAAAAACCGTTCTCGATCTTGTTTATGGGTGTGGAAAATTATGCGACCAAAGGGGAACGCGGCCGCACCGATTCCCTTATTGTCGTAACGCTCGACCCAAAACAAAAAACGATGAAAATGCTGAGCATCCCGAGAGATACAAGGGTTCAGCTGGCCGGTGACACAACCGGAACCAAAACGAAGATCAATGCGGCCTACGGAAAAGGCGGAAAAGAAGAAACAATCGAAACGGTCGAAGATTTCTTAGGCATTCCGATTGACTATTATGCAACGGTTGATTTTGACGGATTCAAAGATGTCATCGATGAAATCGGCGGCATCGATGTAGACGTGCCGTTTGATTTTGACGAAAAAAGCGATGTTTCCAAGACGAAAAGAATTTATTTCAAAAAAGGAAACATGCATTTAAACGGCGAACAAGCGCTGGCCTACGCCAGAATGAGAAAGCAGGATAAGCGCGGGGATTTTGGAAGAAACGACAGGCAAAAACAAATTCTGAAAGCTGCCCTCGATCAAATTTCCAAGCCGCAAAACCTCGCCAAAATCGATACGATTGTCCAAAAGGCGAGTAAAAACATTAAAACAAACTTTAGAATTACGCAAGCCTTGGCCCTTCAGGAAATATACAGCGGCTTTAAAGGCGACGACATTGAGACGCTAAGCATTACCGGACAGGATCTGAATATCGCCGGGGTGTATTACTTTGAAGCAGACGAGCAAAATCTGACAAATGTTCAGAATGAATTGAACCATCATTTATTTCCGGGTTCAACCGCTGACTCAAGCGGAACATCGTCTGACAGCTCTGACGCAACAACAGGCGGAACGGACAGTTCCACCGACAGCTCTACGGATGCGTCCGCGTCTTCTTATTAGAATAAAAAAACCCTGATCTCTCAATAAGAAATCAGGGTTTTGCATTTCAGGTCAATTCCTTTTCACCATCCGCTTATAAAACTTTGTGAACGGTTTGTATTTTTCATTTACGAGTCCGGTGACCTCTGCGATGATCTGCATGAACAAGATCAAGGCGAAGATGATGATGATTGATATCCAAAGAGTCGCCGTTTTCAGGATAATAGCGCATAGGCTGAAGATGATGCCGATTAAGTATATGACGATGACGGCCTTTCTGTGAGACAGGCCGAAAGCCATCAGCCTGTGATGGATATGCGACTTATCAGGAGCCGAAATCGGCTGCTTGTTCAATATCCTTCTGATGATCGCAAACGTCGTGTCAAATATAGGAACGCCCAAAATGATGATCGGGACTCCGACGCTGAAAAGCGTTACGCTTTTGTACAGCCCCAACAGCGACAGGACTGAAATCACATAACCGAGAAAGAGCGATCCCGTGTCTCCCATAAAAATTTTCGCCGGGTGAAAATTATAGAAGAGAAAGCCTAGCGTGCTGCCGATGACGACTAACGATAATGAGAAAATCAAAATTTTGTCGGCTGAAAAAGCCATGACGGCAATTGTCGAAAGGCCGATCACGGATATCCCGGCCGCCAATCCGTCCAACCCGTCAATTAAATTGATCGCATTGGTGATTCCAACGATCCACAAAATCGTTAACGGAAATGAGAGCCAGCCCAAATCGAAACGGACGTCCCAAAACGGAATCGATAAAAACTCCATTTTCAGCCCCGTACTGACAATCAGGCACGCGACTAATATTTGAACGATGAATTTAACTTTCGCACTTAAATTATATTTATCATCTATAATTCCTAAAATGACAATCATAAAAGCGCCGAGCGTAATAGCCGTAATTCTGTTTTCGTAAAGGCCGCCGGCCACAGAGCCGGTCAAGACTCCTATAAATATGGCTAAACCGCCCATTCTTGGCATGACTTTTTCGTGTATTTTTCGATTATCCGGACGATCAACGATCCCGGATTTCATTGCTATGCGTTTTACAAGCGGAGTAATGATTAATACAACAATCAGAGAGACAAAAAACGCAAAAACCGTGCGTTCATAAGACATAAGGAAGTCTCCTTTTTAAATGAAGTCTGGATAGTTTATATTGTTATTAAAGTTGGACATACTCCTCCATTATACAATTTCATTATTTATTATAACAAGCACAAGCCAAAAGAAACATCATAAATTATCATCCGCTGTAAACTTATGCATCTTTATTCAAATTCAGTTTTCCGAGCATGATGAAAAACAGCTGGCGCCAATCCTTTTTGCGCGCCGTATTCTTGCGGTTTTCCACAGACGAAGGGTCATCATGCGAACGCTCGAGCTCTTCGCAGAGGGCGATAAATGCGCAGGGATCGCTTCCCGTCATATGCCGGTATACATTCTCTTTCTCCACTTTTGCGGTTGAAGGCAGGTTCATGCCTGCGACAGGCTTTCCCGCGGCCAAAAATTCAAACAGCTTTAAAGGAAAAACGGCATTGTTATACGGAGAAGACTTATAAGGCATGATCCCGATATCGATGACATTCATATAGGCCGGAACGTCTCCAGGTGCTGCAGGGCCTGTCCAGATAACATTGTCCTCTTCAAGCATGTCTTTAAAATCCTCGTCACCATTCGTTCCGTCAGGGCCGACAAATAAAAATGTCCAGTCCCGCTTCGCCCTCGCCGCTTTTTTGATCAGCTTAAAGTCGAGCTTAGGTTTAATTCCGCCGATAAAGCCTAAAACGGTGCCTTGCCTTTCGCCAAGTACGTCCGCCCGTTTGTCATTCGCTGCGAAGAAGTCGTATTCGACTCCGTTTTCCACTGTAAAAACCGGCTTGTCCTCTCCGTTCAGCCGGTTTTTCACATTTTGGCACAAATATTCTGAAGTGCAAAAAATCGTATTTGCCGCTTTGATAATTCTGCTTTCCGCCTCAAAAATAACCTTTTGCCTGAAAGCCGATGCGAGGTTTTGTTTTCCGCTGATCGGAGCCGCCCAAAGGTCGCTGCAATCATAGATGACTTGCTCCCAGTCATAAAGCGCCGCCAAAAGCGGAAAACCGGGGAAGGTGTACCATAAATATACGTTCTCGCCTTCCGCCGCTTTTAAACGCTCAAGCAACGGCGTCAGTTTCTTTTGGTAAAAGACGTCGCGGTAGCGGGCGAACCTGAACATTTTCTTTTTCAAAAAGTCCTTTACCGCAAATTGCATAATGCCGTTGTGAAGCCTTGTAAACGCCTCTGAAGGGGCTTCTTCGGCCGGGCATACCCAGATGACTTCCCGCGTATTTTTTTGCTCCGCCAGAAATTCAGCGAGGCGGTGCCTTCTGTACCTTAATTGATCTTGTCCCCATTCACCCGTCGCCACGACGACGTGTATCGCTTTTTTCTCTCCCACGTTCCATCACTTCCCGCGCTATAGTCTTTTCTTTACCGCATTTTTTGCATAATGGACGAAGCACCATGTCGCCTTGATCAAATGCAGACGCTCGATTTCCCTGTATACATACCAGGTTTTCTGAGCCGCCTTCCACTTGTTTCTCGAAATCGACGTTTCGACGAGCCGGTATTCTGCCAAAGGCTCGTTCAGCCCGTATGCTTTAAAGCCTCTTTTCAAAATGGACAGCCATGTCGCTAAATCCTGCCTGGTCCTGATATCCGGCATTTGAATGTCCCCTGTTTGTTCTCTGTCAAGCATGACCGTCAGACAGCCGATAATCGTATTTTTCAGCACGTCATCATATGTGAGGCTTTCAGGCGCTTCGATCGTTTTATGCAGCGCCTCGCCGTTTTGGCTGATCAGCTCGTAGGCCGTAAATGTGAAGGCATGCTGATGCTTCCTCATAAAGTCGAGCTGTTTTTCAAGCTTCTCTTTTTTCCAAACATCATCGCTGTCCAAAAACGCTACAAAGCGGCCTTTTGCCTTTTTGAGGGCCGCATTGCGCGCTGCAGCCGCTCCGCCATTCTCCTTTAAATAGATGACATGAATACGCTCGTCCTCTGCTTCATAACGTTTCAACATATCTCTCGTTCCGTCTGTCGAGCAATCATCCACAATGATCATTTCCCAGTCGGAAAAGGTCTGGCCGATGACAGACTGAATCGTCTTCTCGATAAATTCCTCCGCGTTATAAGAAGGTGTAATGACAGAGATTAAAGGTTTTTGGCTCGTCATGGTCCTGTTCCACATCCCCAATCAAAAATTTAGCGTTCTTTCAAAACTTCCGGAACAACAACGATAAAAAACGACAGCGCCAAACCGATCAAAACGCCCAGTACCGCTCTTTTTTTAGGAGACATTCCGCCGGCTACATTATCCAATGCGGTTAACGGCTCTATTTCTTCAGCCGCTTTCAAGTCAAGCCTGTTCGTTTCCAGCTCATATAAAAACCGCTGTTTATCGACTTTTGAATCAGCGCTGACCGTTTCGCCTTCAAGCGCTTTTATGTTCTTTTCGATCACTTGATCCCTTTTCAAAAACAGCTTTTTATCTTCCTTCATATAAGCATCTTTGATTTTTTCCAAAACATTCAATGTTTCTTCTTTGTCAGGTCCTGTATAGCTTAGATTAAAAAGCGAATCCGATCTGATGTCGATCACCAGCTCCTCCTTGATACTTGCAAGCTCCTCTTCGTCCATTTCGGGAAAAACCTCTTTTAAAAACGGATCATTTTTCAGCAATAGAGGAATCTCTTTTGCATTGTTGTAAAGCGATTCTCCGTAATTCCCCGTCGAGATGGTGACGCTTGCCGTATAGTCAGCCGGCGCAGCGGCGCCTTTCGGCATAAAATACCCAAACAGCCCCAGAACAAGCGGAAGCGCGATAATCGGCACGATATACTTTTTGATTCTGCCTGCAATACGTTTCATTAAATGTTTCACACGAATTTCTCCCTATTATTAAAATTCTTACCTGAAACGCTCGGTTTCATCTGTCCCTTTGATTCTAAGCGTGTTGACGGTCGCAATGACCAGGGCAAGAAACACCCAATGGAAATACAAATTTGACATCGAACTTGGGCTTATGCTTGAAACGAGAAAGCTGATAAGGGCGGCGAGCAGCCCTTCCAAAAGAAGTTTGTACCGGCTTGTCAGCCTGCTTTTATAGAATCGATACAATAACAGCATGAGATACCCGTACATCGTTACATAGCCGAGCATCATGATGACCCCGAAATTCGCCATGATTTCGACAAGCCAGTTATGCACCTCAACCACTTGATCGGTATCAAAAATTGCGTGGTGCTCTAAATAATAAGGAACGTTTCCGGCACCGACGCCGAACCCGTATGTGTCGAGCACATAATGCCCTGCATTCTTCAAAAGATTCGCCCTGGCGACGTTTGACGGCAGCGGCTCACTGAAATCGTGCGCGGTTTGAGGAGCTAGAAATAATGTATACACGACATTTGTAATCTTCCCTGCAAAAAGCACGGCAAAAGCGGCAAACCCGCAGGCCGCGGCAATCAGGACCCACTTTTTCAAAAAACGGGGCAGCAAAATGAACGCGTAAAGAAAAAGACCCGCGATCACCCCTAAAATGCTTGCCCTTGAGCCCGTTAAAACAATCAAATACAAGGAGCAGCACGCAAGGATCAAACCTGCTATTTTCAAATAGCTGTTTTTCACATTTTTAAAAAAAGCGGCGTAGAAGAAAAAGCTGATTGACAAAAACGTCGCAAAATCGTTTTGGTTGAAAAACACGGATGTCGGATAGTGCTGTTTATACTGCGGCCCGTTGTACAGCGTCGAGCTTGGCAAATGGTGCAGCGTAAAATGGTTATACAGTCCGATGACCATCAAAAAGACCGTCATCACCATCCATATGTAATAAAACGCGAGCAGCCGTTCGAGCTTCTGAAAATACATCACGATCAGAAAAACGAAAAACATCCCCATCCCAAGCAATGATAAATACTTCAATCCGTCTGTAACAGACTTGACCCAAAGCAGCGAAATCATTCCATAACAAAACCAAAAAGCGAAAAAAGCAAGGATGCCCTTCACTTGAACGCGGTTCCAACGTTCAATGGGATCTTGGCTGTTCAGCATTTCCCAAATCAGCCAGACAGCTGCAGCGATCAAAAGAATCCTGTACGGGAACAGGCTGAAAAATCCGAGCTTGATCGAAAAAAACGCATTATTGGCAAAGGTCGCCGCAATGAGAAGATAGATGACGGGCATCATCAGCTGCTCGTATGACAGATAAGGCTTGAGCAGCAGAATCACGGCCAATGCGATCAATAACAGAAAGAAACACAGTATTTTTTTTGAGCTTGTTTGAGCCAAAAGATGAGTGAAAGCTAAGCCTGCGGTCAAAGCTGCGAGCCAAATCAGCACATTGACCGCCGAACGTTTCACACTCATTTGTCCCCCTCCTTCCGCTTCTGCTAGGAAAAGGGCTGCCGGCATAAAGCCAGCAGCCGATTATGTTTATGCATTCATTTCTTTTCTATAATAGAAAATCGTTTGCTCCAGCCCTTTATCAAGCGGCATTTGCGGTTCCCAGTTCAATATTTTTTTCGTCTCTTCGTTGCACAGCGTGCTGTGGCGGATGTCTCCCGGCCTTTCATCCTGATAGATCGGAGAAAGCGCCGAATTCGTTGCTTTTTTCATTTCGGAAAACAGCTCGTTAACCGTGATGGAAAAGCCGTTTGAAACATTTAAACAAACGTTTGATTGAGCTTTAAGCGCTTTAACATTGGCCGCTGCCACATCCCCCACATAGATGAAGTCGCGGGATTGTTCTCCGTCTCCGAAAATGACCGGCGCCGTGCCGCTCGTCAACAGGTCGGAAAAGATCGAGACGACGCCTCCTTCTCCTTTTGCATCCTGGCGCGGTCCGTAAACATTGCTGTACCGCAAAATACAGTATTCGACTCCGTACAGGTCATAGGCCAGCTTTAAATAGCGTTCAACCGTAAGCTTTGTCAGCCCGTACGGTGAACCGGGATTTGTTTGGTGACGGGTGTCGACAGGCAAATATTCGGGATTCCCGTAAACGGCGGCTGACGACGCAAAAACGATTTTTTTCGCGCTGCATTCACCGGCGGCTTTTATGACATGCAATGAACCTCTTATATTGATGTTTTCATCCTTCAAAAAGTCGTTGACTGACTCCGCAACGCTCACCTGTGCTGCCAAATGTATAATATAATCAGGATTAATGCGCTTGATCAGCTCGATCGCTTCAGGCTTTGTAATGTCTTCCTGATGGAAATCCACCGGAAGACCGTCAATGTTTGAAAGATACCCTGTCGTTAAATTGTCGAGAATCGATACTTGATAATTTTCTTTTAACAGCTGTTCTGCGATATGTGATCCGATAAATCCGCATCCGCCTGTCACCAATACTTTTTCCATGAATAACACCCCGCGTTTTAAACTTTTGTTAAAATCTTCTCTCCCTGAACCTCAGGGCGGCCGATTGAATGATAAATCATTCCTTCTCTTTTCATCTCTTCAAGCTCAAACAGATTTCGTCCGTCAATCAGGACAGGCTGGTTTAAGCATGATTTCAATTTTGTTATATTCATATGCTGTACCTCCGGCCATTCTGTCAAAATGAGGCACGCGTCTGTATCTGTTACGGTTTCATACAGGTCATCGCTGTAGACTGCCTGGCTGCCGAGCAGACGCTCCGCTTCAGGGACCGCAATCGGGTCATAGGCTTTGACATGCGCGCCGAGGCTTTTGAGCATCGGAATGACGTCCAATGCCGGTGATGAGCGCATATCGTTTGTATTCGGTTTAAACGCCAGTCCCAGGACCGAAATCGTTCTGCCCTCGAGATCTCCAAACACGTCGAGCAGCTTTTGAACGATGTGGGCGCGCTGTTTTCGATTCGTCTCAATCACCGCTTCGATCATTTTAAAAGGATAGCCGACCGATTTGGCAATTTGCAGCAAAGCCATCGTATCCTTCGGAAAACAAGAACCCCCAAAGCCGATTCCCGCTTTTAAAAACTTCTTGCCGATTCTGCTGTCAAGCCCGACCCCTTCGGAAACTTTGGACACATCGGCCCCGACTTTTTCACAGATGTTTGCAATGTCATTAATGAAAGAAATTTTCGTTGCCAAAAATGCGTTTGCCGCGTATTTGATCATTTCCGCACTCTCAAGATTCGATTTGACGATTGTCGTTTGAAACGGCTCATGCAGCTCTTCAATGATTGCCGCGGCTTTTTCGCTTGTTGCCCCGATGACGGCTCTTTCCATATTCATCGTGTCATAAATGGCCGTTCCTTCGCGAAGAAATTCGGGATTTGACACGACATCAAACGGATGCCCGCCCCGGGAGGCCTGCTCGATGATCGATTGTACGAGCTTTCCTGTACCGACAGGAACCGTGCTTTTGTTGACGATGATTTTATAGCCGTTTAAATGTCTTCCGATCGTTTCGGCAACCGATTTTACATAGGTCAAATCGGCTTCTCCGCTCTCTGACATCGGCGTCCCGACTGCTATATATATAATGTCGGATTCTCTGATCGCCTTGGGAATGTCAGTTGAAAAGAACAAACGGTTTTCATCTACGTTTTTATCAACAAGCTCTTTTAGCCCGTTTTCATAAATCGGCATGATACCGGCCGAGAGACCTCTGATTTTTTCAGCGTCTATATCACAGCAGACAACCGTGTTTCCCACCTCGGCAAAACACGTTCCAGATACCAGCCCAACATATCCTGTTCCAATAACAGCTATTCTTTTCAATATCATCATTCCCTTCTCATAAGCTAACCCTTCTATCCAATAGCTTTATTAGGCGATGATTGTTTCTATCTATATTTTCCATCATGGACGCAATGCTTCCGCTTTAAACGGCTTCTTTCTTTTTCAAAGGCGGGCAGCGTGCAAAATACGCTCATACCGCTTCGCGAGCGCTTCCGAGTTCTGCCCGGCGTCATATTGAGAGCGAACTGTCTGATACAGCTCCTCTGCAATGTTTTCCCGCCATTTTCCTTCTTCTGTATAGCCGAGAACCGCCCGCTTTAAATCGGGGACAGAACGGGGCTCTATAAGCAGATGCCGGTGCTTTCCAAACAAATCCGGCACACCTCCGACCGCTGTGCACAAAACCGGAACCTTCAGGGCGAGCGCCTCAATGACGACGGTCGGCATTCCCTCGGAATATGAAGGAAGAACAAAAATGTCTGATGCGGCAAGGTATTCCGCTATTTGCTCATTCGCAACTTGACCCGTCAAAATCGCTTTCTCTCCCGCTTTTTCCCTGAGCGCATTCTTTTCCTGTCCGTCACCGATAAAAACCGCTTTGTAGTTGCCGTCAAGCTGCCGAACGGCTTCTGCCAGCTCAAGCACTCCTTTTTCCTTCACGAGACGGCCGATATAGACGAGCAGCGTCTGTTCCTTTGGCAGATTGAGCTTCTCCCGCAATTCGTCTTTTGAAGCGGAGGGCTTTTGGAACCGGTCAAGCCTGACCCCGATCGGGAGCACCGAGCCTTCAACTCCTGTCATCTCTTTTGCTTTGTCCTTGAGCGTATCGCTGACGGCCAAAACGTCTGCCGCCGACTGCACCGCTGTTAGAAACGCCCGATATGCGCTTCGGCTGTAATGAGGATAAATATTGACATCGCTCCCATGCAGCGTCAGGACGTATGGAATGGAGATCCTCTGCGATACAACGGCAGCCGCTCCTCCGGAAGGCATCGCAAAATGAGCATGGATGACATCCGGAAGGAGGCCGTTTTGTTCGATTGTGCGGAGAATCGATTTAGCCATCCGGTGATGCGGCTGAGCCCATTTCAGCTGTCCCGGCAGCGCAGTATAAGGCGGCCTGTAGACGGAAACTCCGTTTCGCTCCTCATAATCAGGAACGTTGCGAATGCTCCGGTATTGTTTTTTCAGCACCCTGAGAGGCGCAGGATTTACAGGCAGCGGACAAATCACGGTCACATCGATGCCGAGCTTTCGCAATGCCTGCACCTGTGTTTCATGAAAAACCCCTTCCCCCGGCTTTCTGCTGCTGGGGTAAACGCTAGTCATCCAAAGTACCTTCAACATCAACCGCCCTTTCTGCTAAATTGAGCTCTCAAAGCACGCTGGTAAACCTTTCCGACCAAAAAACCGTAGAAGACTGCGCTGATTCCGACCGAAACGGCCAGCTGGAGTACAGCTTCCGGAAGCAGGTGTCTAGTGCCCGCGCTCAAGAAGAAAGCGACGACGGCCATTAACGCCGTTAAGGCGAGCGGTTTTCCGATTGTCTTGAAATAATCCCCGAGTTTCAGCTCGATGACATATTTCAAGAGCCACCTTCCGATAAAAAAGTTGATCAGGCTGATGGCGGCGTACGTCCAGGCGGCAACCGTTAAATCCTTTGTCAGCACAGCGGCATAAAGCGACAGCCCGTAAAGGACGAGAATGCCGCTGTCCCAATAAAAGGCCAGATCGGCTCTCCCCTTTGCCAGCAAAACCGATCCGTTCGGATTCATCAGAACCCTGAGCAGACCGACAATTGCCAGAATGTTAAGAACTGGGACAGCGGGAAGCCACTTTTCTCCAAACACGACGTCGATAAACAGGTCAGATACGGTCGTCAGCCCGATCAGAAGCGGAAACGACACAAGCGCAAGAAGCTTCGTCATATTCAGAAAGCCTTCCCGCAATGTCGTATTATCGCTTTGATTTTTGGAAAAGACGGGAAAGGCGACCCTTGTAATGATCGGATTGATCCTCATCACGGGAATCGTAATAATCTGATAAGCCAAGTTATAGATTCCCAAAGCCTCCGCGCCGAGAAACCGGCCGATTAAAATCATGTCAATATTCGCCCCAAGCCTGTTGACGAGCCTTGAGGCAAGCTGAAAAGCGCCGAAAGAGAAAAAATCTTTTACTTCCAAAGGCGCAAAAACAAATGAAGGACGCCATTTTTTTAAATATACAGCAAAGAACATGATACCCTTAAACGAATTTAGAAAAACTTGTGACAAAACGTAGGCCAATATCGGATCGATCAGAATAATTAATACGATCAGCAGAACAAAAGACAATGCATTTGCTCCGGCTTCGATTTTGCTGAGAACTTGAAATCTCAGTTCCTTTTGCAGCAAATATTGATATTGCTGTCCGACCGGTGCGATCAAAAACATCACCGCCAATATGCGAATCAGCAGCACAAGCTCATCCCGCTGATAGAAGCCCGCAATCACCGGGCTCAGGAAAAAAAGTCCGGCAAACAGCGCGATCCCTGTAATGATATTGAGCCAGTACAATGTCGATAATTGACGCTCATTGACCGTTTCTTTTTGAATCAGCGCGGCCCCGAACCCCATGTCAAGCACGATTTGCGTAAACACCGTAACGGTCGTCAGCATTCCGACCAATCCGAATTCGGCGATTGTCATCATATTGCCGAGCAGCGCAAATTGCACAATCTGGATAACCGTGATGATCAACGTTGAGGCACTTGTCCATTTTGCACCGTTTAAAATTTGTTTCGTAATGGTTGACATAACTTTTTCCTAACTTTCGCGGATTATCTGGCTCCTTCACCAGTCAATACTACTTTAATTGTTTTAACCATAACCTTCAAATCGAGAAGAAATGTCAAATTTCGAATATAATACAGATCATGTACCAGCTTTTCTCTCGGACTGATGTCATAGCCTCCGTTTACCTGCGCCAGCCCCGTTAACCCCGGCTTTACAATTAAACGGTTTTTAAATCCCGGGATTTCATGATGAAACTGCGCCGTGAACATCGGCCTTTCAGGCCTCGGTCCGACAAGGCTCATATCTCCCGCCAGCACATTGATCAGCTGCGGAAGCTCGTCGATTCTTGTTCTTCTTATAAAAGATCCGACCGCAGTAATACGCGGATCATCCTTCTCCGCCCATTTCGCCCCTGACTTTTCAGCGTCAATCCTCATGGAACGCAGCTTGATCAGCTTAAAGTGCTTTCCGTCCTTGCCGACGCGTTCCTGGCGGTATAAAGGAGAGCCCGGAGTCTCTATAGAAATCAGGATACAAAATAATAGGATCACCGGCAGTGTAAGAGCGAGTCCGATGAGTGAAAGGACGATATCCATTGCCCGTTTTACATTTAAATAACGTTCTGCTTTTTCAGATAGAGCGCACGAATAGGTTTGCTGGCTTGAATATTCATTATACATTCTTAAGCTTTTGTCCATGCTCACTGACATACACCTCACGATTTGTTTGGTACTTTGTGATCTCTGCGTCAGTGTAGCATACGAACGTAAACTCAATGTAAAGGGCCTGTTAAAGAATATTAATTGCGTGATTTTTTTATAAATTCTTTTTATTTTTTGTTAACCGCGATATCGACTCTCCTTTTTCTTGAATCAATGGAATTATCATACTATATTTTAAGGCATAAAAAAAGAAGCCGAAACATCGGCTTCTCAAGTCTTCTATCTATAGTACGCAGAAACGGCGTCATTGATCCCTTTTGCCGCTTTATCTTTTAGTGTCGCGCTTTTTAGTTTGCCCGCGTCTGATGAATTCGTGATAAAGGCCGTTTCTACTAGAACGCTCGGCATTTTAGAATATTTAATCACATAGAATCCCGCCGTTTTAACGCCTCTGTCCTTTGTTCCGAGCGCACTGACGACCCGCGGCTGAACTTCTTCGGCAAGCCGCTTGCTGTTGGCGCTTTGATACGTTTCATCATAGTATGTTTCGGTTCCGGCAGCTGAAGGGGCTGCTGAATTGGCATGAATGCTGATAAACAGATCAGCGTTCGCGTTTGCTCCTTTTTTCACCCGCTCTTCAAGCGAATAGAACGTATCGTTTGACCGTGACATCACCGGAATAGCGCCCGCACTGTTCAGCTTGCTGTTCAGCCGTTTTGCGATATCCAGGTTTACATCCTTTTCCTGCAGGCCGTTGCCGATTGCACCAGGATCCTGGTCACCGTGCCCCGGATCGATGAAGATCGTTTTGCCGACGGCCGGATTTTTAAGCTGAGTGACGACTTTGGCAGCAACAGAAGGCGTTCCGCCTATTACAGAGAAGGTTTTAATATTTTTGTCGCCGATGAACGCTCTCGGTTCCTTTGATAAATTTTCTCCATTTGTCAGAAGGATCGCTTTGTTTTGTTTTGCAGCAAGGGCAGCTCCTACGACGGCATCAGGAAAGCGGAAGCCGTTGGTGATATACGTGTTGCTCGTACTTAAACCAAATTTCTTTGCAATATTAACCGAGAGATCGTATCTGTTTTTTCCCGTAATCCGTGTAGGTGACGGGAGCTTTGAATACAGCGAGCCATTGATGCTGTTTGTTCCTCCGACTACAATCGTTTGTTTAATACCTTTGCTTTTGATTGCTCCGGAAGTAGCGCTGTTTAACGTTTTTTCATTGGTAAATAAAATAGGGTAACCGTTTTGGGCCGCATATGGAATGACAGCGATCGAATCTTGGTATACAAATCCGTTTGCTACAACTGCTTTTGATGTGCTTGACATGGCGTTGGCCACTTTGGCTGCAGTCTCATACCGGGTGCTTCCCGCAATGCGTTTCACCGAAATTCCCAAATTTTTAATTTGCGTAGCTACTCCGTTCGATACTGCAGGAGTCCCTCCAACAATCACCACATTCTTCGTCTTTAACTCTTTTAATCGGTTTTTTGTTTCCGAAGAAAGATTTGTTTTATTTGTTAATAAAAGAGGCGCATTTTTTTGATAAGCATACGGGATGGCCGCAATCGCATCCGAATATGCATCCCCGCCTACAATAACTGCTGTGCTGGCTGTTGACCAGCCCTTTTTAGAGGCCTCAACTGCCGTAGCATAGCGGGTATTCCCGGAAATCCTGTTTGCTGAATTGTCTGCCAGCGCAGAAGGTATAAATAGGACAAGGCCTAAAAAGCTGAATGTCAGGACCTTTAATAATGATCGCAATATCTTCCCCTCCAAATATTTCAAATCATTCGGCAATAAAAAGGAAAACAAGAGACGAGGCTGCCTCCTGTTTCCGCTTTAAAATGTTAGTTTAATAGTTCGTTAACGTCGTCCCCGGATAATAGAATTTTAAAATAGAACTATATGAATTCCCCGCCGCGGCTCTCGCTTTCGCTCCGTATTGGCTCATGCCGATACCGTGGCCGTATCCTTTTCCGCTAATGACGAACTGTTTCGATTCTTCCTTCACGCTCGCATACGTGCTTTTAAAAACGGAAGCTCCTATCATCGTTCTTAGATCCGTCGTTAACACATCAATCGTTGCGGTTTTACTCGCCACTTTTGATCCGTTTTTCACAAGGTAATTGACTTTGATCGACGCATTCTTAGGGCGCTGTCCTTGTGTTTTCCCGCTGAAGGAGAAGGAACTGATGCCCGCAATTTTGACGCCGTCTGCACTTGTTTCTTTGTTTTTAATGATCCAGTTATTTAATCCTTTCAGCTGCGATGCATTCGCCTCTGTCGTTTTTGACCACCATGAGTCGGCGCTGCTCATATTAAGAGAACCGGTATTAATTTGTGTTTTCGGCAGCGTTAATGACCAGCTGTTTTGCGGATCCATGGAATCCTTTTGGGCAATCAGATAAGGAACTTTTGAACTCCACACCTCACTGCTCGCTTCCGTGTAGCCGCCATTGCTTGAAGAATAAGCGGCAGTGATCAGGCTGCCATTGTATTTCAGAACCTTTCCTTTCGTTTGATCCACAGCCTTGCTGGAGTTTGAAGACCAGCTGTATCCGCCGTAAACCTGAAACGCCGTTGTATCCGCAACTGTTTGTCCGATTTTGCTGACTGAATATGTACGAGCGGCTACCGCCTGCGCTTTTAACGCTTCTAACGGCCAGCTTGCCGGCATTTCATTCGGCACAACCCCTTTTAAATAGTCCTCAAACGGAATATCAACATTGACTGGTCTGACGTATTTTCCGGATTCCACGGTGAAATTGACCGTCCCTAAATATTCTTTATTGTTAATGCTGATCCGGTTTGAAGTAGAGTATTTTTCAGGCTGGATTTTAACAGCGGTTCCAAATGTTCTGATATTTTTCAAACTCATGTTTCCGCTGCTGACATTCAGGTTATAAGATTTTCCGCCTACTAAGTAAAATTCCTTAGACAGATTGCTTTGCAGGCTGCTTGAAAGCGAATTTGTGCTTCCGATCAGATTAAACGCATACGTCCCTTTTTCTTTAAATATGGATTTTGCGTTTGAAGGCACTTCATCTTTTTTGACGAACAGCAGCTGACGGTTTTGTTTAGCTGCCATAGATGAGCCGATTAGTACGTCTGCATACTTTGTGCCATTTACAACAACTGCTTTGTCAGTGCTTAAGTTTAAATATTTTATAATGTTCGCAGACAGCTCGTATCTGGTTGAGCCCGGAATTCTTGTAATCTGATCGGCTTGTTTTTTGATTTGGCTTTCTACTTTGCTGCTGACGCTTGAAGTGCCTCCTACCACAATTAC
This sequence comes from Bacillus sp. JJ675, assembly GCF_036963165.1. Taxonomy (NCBI): domain Bacteria; kingdom Bacillati; phylum Bacillota; class Bacilli; order Caryophanales; family Bacillaceae; genus Bacillus; species Bacillus sp. JJ675. The sequence continues at coordinate 74,374 of NZ_JBALMR010000034.1, forward strand.
TTTTTTAGGAAGTTTATAATTAGGAAGATAATCCGTACCCGCCAAAAATATCGGGTACCCATTTTTAGCAGCATAAGGAGCAATGGCAAGCGCATCTTGATAAACGTTTCCTGTTACCACAATCGCTTTATCATAGCTTCCCATCTCTTTTGCAATATTTTCTGATAATGCGTAGCGGTTCTTACCGCTGATTCTTTTTGTAGCTCCGTATTTCTTCAGCTTGCTTTCGACACTTTTTGAAATGCTTTTCTCTCCGCCGATCACCAAAATGTTATCGGGATTTAATTTCTTGATTTCACTTTCGGTAGCTGATGTAAGCTTGTCCGGCTGAGAAAGCAGTATCGGAGCATCTAACTTTTTGGCCAAGGGAATGACAGAGAGCGAATCTCTGAAAAGCTCCTCATCCTTGTTCATGACGATAACAGTAGACGGGGTTTTCCATTCGCTGGAAGAGACGGTGTTTGCAGTATCATAACGCGTTGCCCCGCCATATCGTTTTGTATCCGCGACATTGCTGCCGGTCACTTTGTAATATCCCGCGGTTGAAATATCCAAACTTGTCTTATTGCCGACATAGTTGGTCAGCTTGACAGATATGGAATCCGCAGCGAAAGAAACGGAAGGGGTAATCAACAACATCATGATAAGTGCAAACAACATCACTTGCTTTGTTTTTTTCAAGACTCCAAATGTCTCCCTTCATTGACAGGCTTGAATTATTTCTCGCTTTCGATTTTTTTCAATTCAAGCTGTCCTTTTTCGGCTTTTTTGTAAGTCACTTTTACTTTTTGTCCGTCTTTTAATTGATCGATGTCACCTTCGTAGTCACCGACAATGTTTAAGCTGACAGGCTCGTTATTAATCTTCACCTCAATCGTATGAGAGTCTGCCTGTCCAACGAACGTACCGTCCTCCGTTTGAACCTGGTCGGTTTGGTTGGTTTGCTCGGTTTGTTCGCCTTGCTTTGCCTGTTCGGCAGTGCCGCATCCGGCTAAGAGCAGCATAAAGAACGTAAACGCCGCAAGTTTCTTCATTTTTCATCACCTCTTGTTTTTTATCGACAAACATTTATAATTTTATAGAAGAATGCGGCTCTTTGTAACATTCTTAAGTGCTATTTAATTTACTTGTAATATTAAAACCAGAGATATGAAAAAATTAGTTGTTTCTAGTATTTTTAAAATTTATAATCAAATCAGATTATAAAAACTTTAAAGCGAGGAAAATGATGAGAGCTGAAAAAAGAAAAAAGAAAAGGAAAATCCTTTTCATTATTTTAACGATTATTGGCTTATTCGTTTTATGTACCGGCGGCTATGCATACTACCTTTGGAATAAAGCAGCCTCAACCGTCGCCAGCATTCATGAGGATCTCGGAAAGTCTGATAAACGGGACAAGCAGGTGGACGTCAACAGCAAGGATCCAATCGCGGTCTTAATCATGGGCGTTGACGAAAGGAAAGGTGATAAAGGACGGGCTGACTCGCTTATCTATATGACGGTGAATCCAAAAACGAACACAACAGAAATGGTGAGCATTCCGCGTGATACGTACACCGAAATCATCGGCAAAGGAAAGATGGACAAAATCAACCACTCCTATGCCTTCGGAGGAACCCAAATGACCGTCGACACGGTTGAACACTTTTTGGACGTGCCTGTAGATTACTTTGTGAAAGTGAATATGGAGAGCTTCAAAGATATTGTCGATACGCTCGGCGGAATTACGGTGAACAGCACGTTTGCCTTCAGCTATGACGGGCATTCTTTCAGCAAAGGAGAAATTACCCTAAATGGAGAAGAGGCCCTTGCGTATACCCGAATGAGAAAACAAGATCCGAAAGGAGACTTCGGAAGACAGGAACGCCAGCGCCAGGTGATTGAAGGCATCATCAAAAAAGGGGCGAACATCTCTTCCGTAACGAAATTCGGCGATATGTTTAAAGTAATCGAAGACAACGTGAAAACAAATCTCACGTTTGACGATATGTGGGATATTCAGTCAAACTACAAATCAGCGCGCAACAATGTCGTGCAGCACCAGCTTAAAGGCCAGGGAACCAAAATTAACAGAATCTATTACTATAAGGTCTACGAAAGCGACCGTGAATCGATTTCAAAAGAATTAAAAGAAAGCCTTGGGCTTAACAATTAACAAAACGAGCTCCGCACACGAAATGCGGAGCTCGTTTTTAATGTTCATTAAACGGAAGAGGCTTGTCCGTCCGATAGCCAAACCGGTAGAGAATCTCAGCTACGATGCGCTTGGACGCATTTCCGTCACCGTATGGGTTCGACGCTTTTGACATTCTTTGATACTCATCAGGATCATTCAGCAGCTGCTTCGTCAGCTCGTATACATCTTCTTCATTCGTCCCGGCCAGTTTTAATGTTCCGGCTTTTACGCCCTCAGGCCGTTCTGTCGTATCCCTTAATACGAGAACAGGTTTTCCGAGCGAAGGCGCTTCTTCCTGCACGCCTCCGGAATCGGTTAAAATGAAATGCGCTCTGGAAGCAAAATTATGAAAATCGATCACCTCCAGCGGCTCAATTAAATGAACCTTGTCCGAACCGCCGAAATGCAGCTCGGCAGCTTGTCTGACGACGGGATTTAAATGAACTGGATAAACAACCTGTACGTCTCCGAATTCTTCCGTGATCCGCCTGATCGCCCGAAACATGTTTTCCATCGGCTCGCCTAAATTTTCGCGGCGGTGCGCGGTCAACAGAATCATCCGGCTGCCATCCATCCGATCGAGAAGCGGATGCGAGTATTCCTCCCGCACCGTTGTTTTCAAGGCATCGATGGCTGTATTTCCCGTAACGAAAATGGAATCTGCATTTTTATTTTCCGCTAACAAATTGGCCTCCGCCTGCTTTGTCGGCGCAAAATGAAAGTCTGCAATCGCACCTGTCAGCTGGCGGTTCAATTCCTCAGGAAATGGAGAATATTTGTTCCCGGTTCTTAATCCGGCTTCGACATGGCCGACTGAAATCCTGTGATAAAAAGCGGCAAGGCTGCCTGCAAACGTGGTCGTCGTATCACCGTGTACAAGTACAAGATCAGGTTTGATCTCTTGAAAAAGCCGGTCAAGTTTTGTCAGCGCATTTGACGTGATGTCGGCCAATGTCTGCCGTTCCTTCATGATATTCAAATCAAAATCAGGCCGAATATGAAACGCGTCAAGCACCTGATCAAGCATCTGCCTGTGCTGTGCGGTAACCGTTACATACGATTCAATCTCCAGGTGTTTTTTTAATTCGAGCACAAGAGGAGCCATCTTAATCGCTTCAGGTCTTGTACCGAATACTGTCATGATCTTAAGTTTTTTCATTTCGGCATATTCTCCTTTTTCACTGACGATACGTTATCGCAATTATTGATTGTATTTTATCATAACATGATTGTTGTGCTGCATCATTCGTCAAGAATAAGCAAATGACTTTCTTCATACTGCTAATACGTGTGAAAACTCACGAATTGTGGTAAAGTTTAAAGAAAGCATGAAAACCATTGCAAAAAAGATTCTTTAAAGATTAAGGAAGGTGCTTTATTGATGAAAAAAGTAAGAAAAGCCATTATACCTGCGGCAGGGCTTGGTACCCGCTTTCTCCCGGCAACGAAAGCAATGCCGAAAGAGATGCTTCCCATTGTCGACAAACCGACGATCCAGTACATAATTGAGGAGGCAATCGATTCCGGTATTGAAGATATTATTATCGTAACCGGTAAAGGAAAGCGCGCCATCGAAGACCATTTTGACCATGCGCCTGAACTGGAACGCAACCTTGAAGAAAAAGGAAAAAAAGAACTGCTTGAAAAGGTTCAAAAAGCATCCAATATGGCTGACATTCATTATATTAGACAAAAAGAGCCAAAAGGACTCGGACATGCTGTATGGTGTGCGCGCAACTTCATCGGCAATGAGCCTTTTGCCGTTTTGCTCGGGGATGACATTGTTCAGGCAGAAACGCCTGGGCTGCGCCAGCTGATGGATGAATATGAGAAAACCCTTTCTTCCATCATCGGCGTTCAGCAGGTGCCTGAAGACGAAACACACCGCTATGGAATCATCGATCCTCTCACAAAAGAAGGACGCCGATACCAGGTGAAGAACTTTGTTGAAAAACCAAAACCGGGAACTGCCCCTTCCAATTTGGCGATCCTCGGCCGCTACATCTTCACTCCTGAAATCTTCATGTATTTAGAAAAACAGGAAGTCGGAGCAGGCGGAGAAATTCAACTGACAGACGCGATCCAAAAATTAAATGAAATTCAGCGCGTTTTTGCATACGACTTTGAAGGCAAGCGATATGACGTCGGTGAAAAGCTTGGCTTTATTCAAACGACGCTTGAATTCGCCATGCAGGATTCTGAGCTGAAATCAAAACTTGTTCCATTTATGGAAGGACTCTTGAACAAAGAAGAAATCTAATTCAGCGCAAAACAAAAACTGGCAGGAAGAAGATCCTGCCAGTTTTTCATGTTACTGAATAACGCTCAGCGTATGCTTTTCATTGTCGACGATAAACGTCTGCTTATCTGTTTTGACGATAAACCGCTTCTGATCCTTATCAAATGTCACCTGATCTTCTTGAAGCCGCAGCGACGACGGGCTGACAGGCTGCAGATCATAAAACACAACCTCCGCCGCCTTCCCGCCATCTAACACATAGCTGACGTTTTCATAACCGAGATGGAAGCTGTCTCTTCCGTCCTCAAACGTTTTTACTTCCTCTCCTCTAAGCCCTGACTGCAAGACTGCCTTGTCTTTCCCTAGAAACGAAAGAAAATATTCGTATGAGGATCGATGTTTTTCTGTAAAGTACGGCTGAAACGCATTCACTGACAAACCGGCATGAGAAAAGTTTTTCTCCAAAGAAATACCATTTTTAACAGCAAAATAGCTTTTTCCGTTAAACGTAATCTTCACCTGTTTTTTATTTTGGGACACCAGCGTCACTGCTGTTCCGAATGGCAAAGAAACGGACGTTTTGTGTTTCATTTCTTTGTCGCTGTATGTCTGAAGACGATCATTCGTCACATATGCGGGCTGATTCACCGCAGTAAAATTCCCTGCTTTCTGTTCAGCATGATGCTTTTCGATTTTTTTCGTTTCCGCACCTGATGACGCAGCCGTCCGCAAAGGGGTGTTGACAAACATCGCGGCCGCACTTGCGATGAGCAGTGCCGTAAGAACGGCAATTTGAATTACATTTGCGATCGTTTCAGGCTTCTTCTTTTTTTCATAACGGCGGACCGTTTTCTCTTCTTCCTGAGCACGCATCCGGCTTTCGATATGTTCTTTTTGATACTTTTTCTTTTCCTTTTTCGACAGCTTATTGAACCAGTCTATAAAAGCTTTGTATTCCTTGACAACCTTTTTGGTCTCATCAAACATGCGCATTTCGCCATAATGCATCCAGGCTACGCGGTCGCACATTTTTTCGATTTGGCCGATCGAATGGCTGACAAAGAAAATCGTTTTTCCGCGCTCTTTAAATTCATTAATTCTGTCGACGCATTTTTGATAGAACGTCTGGTCACCGACGGACAATGCTTCATCAATAATTAAAATATCAGGATCAATATGGGCTGAGATCGCAAAACCGAGGCGCGATTTCATCCCGCTTGAATAGCTTTTGACAGGCTGATTGATGAAATCCCCGATATCGGCAAACTCGACGATTTTATCGTAAAGCTCATCAATCTCTTTGTTGGTCAATCCCATCATCAAGCATTTAAGCCGGATGTTGTCCTTCCCGCTCAACTGGTTGTTCAACCCGGCAGAAATCGCGATCAGGGACGGCTGTCCATTCATCTCGATTTCACCGGTTGTCGGAGGAATCACCTTCGCCAGCAGATTCGACATCGTCGATTTTCCGGATCCGTTGATTCCGACAAAGCCGATGGTCTCCCCTTCATAAACATCAAAGGAGACGTTTCGCACGGCAAAGAACCCTTTATCATTTTTGTCCGGCAAAAACAGCGCTTTTATCTTTTCAGACTGTCTCTCGTACAGATGATACTGTTTTGAAACATTTCGAAACGAAACTTTTAGTTTCATCATATAATCTCCTTACTTTATTAAAGAAAGTCAACAAACTTGTCCCTGAATTTCATATGCAGGATCGAGCCCACCGTCAATAACAGCAAGGTGAATATCCAGAAATACAAGGTATAGTTTATATCTTCAAAAAACCAATTCCCGTTTAAAAAGCTGTTTCTGAAGCCGTCTATAATATAGAAAAGCGGATTTAATTTTAAGACCGCCAACACATGCGGCCTGTTCGCCAAGCTGTGCGCCACATCCCAAAAGATCGGCATCAGGAAAAACAGCAGCCTTGTCCCGGCCTGAAGCAAAAATTGATAATCCCTCACTAAAACGCTGATGGTCGAATTAAGCAAACTGAACGAAAACATAAACGCGAGCATACAGAACAGATAATAAAAATATTGCAGCCAATGCAGCGTTGGAAAATGCCCGCTTCCCAAAAGTATTAAAACATAGATGAACGTCATCGCTAAATAGCTGAATAAATTGGAAGCAATCACAACGGCAGGCAATGAGCTGACCGGAAAATTCATTTTAGACACTAAGTTAATTCTTTTATATACACTGTTTGATCCATCAAGAATCGTCGGGCTGATAAAAAACCATGGAATGATGCCGGCAAGCATCCAAATAATAAACGGGTAATGGTCAACATCTGCCCTGGCGCCTTTAATTCCGGTTCCAAACACAAACCAATAAGCTAAAATCTGGATCAGCGGATTTAGAAACTGCCAAACAACACCCAAATAATTCATTTGATACTTTGACTTCGTTTCATAAACCGCAAGCCGCATAATCAGCGGAAGCGAAGAAAATACCTCTTTTAGAACCTTCACCAATGCATTCATTCTAATCTTCCTTAGGTTAAAATTTGGGGCTTTTGCATGTAACTTTACTTTTAAAAGCACCGCTCATTATTGTAACAGATCATAAGGTTTTTTTCATTAAGGACCACTTTTTAATTATTGGTATTCAACCATATAATTTATTTTTGCGGGAAAAAGATTATTATTCGTTTAGCTGGTCATAAAATTTGTTCACAATCTCTTCAGATAAAAATTTTTAAAATTTTACGAAAACTTGTTAATTTCTTTTTTTCGTTTAGAATAGTAA
>NZ_JBALMR010000035.1:0-10455 GCF_036963165.1 Bacillus sp. JJ675
ATCTAGTTTTGAGAGAATAATTCCAAAAAAACTCTTGCATTTTTGAAAATACATAGTATAATGATCTTTGTCACTAAATTGTCTGGTGGCGATGGCGAAGAGGTCACACCCGTTCCCATGCCGAACACGGAAGTTAAGCTCTTCAGCGCCGATGGTAGTTGGGGGTTTCCCCCTGTGAGAGTAGGACGCCGCCAAGCAGACATCATTCCGCAGTAGCTCAGTGGTAGAGCTATCGGCTGTTAACCGATCGGTCGCAGGTTCGAATCCTGCCTGCGGAGCCATATGATTGGAGAGCTGTCCGAGTGGTCGAAGGAGCACGATTGGAAATCGTGTAGGCGGCCAACGCCGTCTCAAGGGTTCGAATCCCTTGCTCTCCGCCACTTTCAAATATATGGCCCGTTGGTCAAGTGGTTAAGACACCGCCCTTTCACGGCGGTAACACGGGTTCGAATCCCGTACGGGTCACCATTATTTTTTAGAAGCAGAAGGGGTATACCGGAGCTTTTAAAGGAAGGCATGCTAAGATCGCAACATCCTGTTGCAACGCATGCACTTGCACGTCCTGTGCTGCGGAGGATTAGCTCAGCTGGGAGAGCATCTGCCTTACAAGCAGAGGGTCGGCGGTTCGATCCCGTCATCCTCCACCATATCTACTAATATAAAACATTATCGCGGGGTGGAGCAGTTCGGTAGCTCGTCGGGCTCATAACCCGAAGGTCGCAGGTTCAAATCCTGCCCCCGCAACCAAAAATTGCTCATTAAATGAGGAGTGCCCGAAGGGTGCAACCAAAATAGTTCATGCAATAAAAATTCAAAAATGGTCCGGTAGTTCAGTTGGTTAGAATGCCTGCCTGTCACGCAGGAGGTCGCGGGTTCGAGTCCCGTCCGGACCGCCATTTAAATAAAGGCTCGGTAGCTCAGTTGGTAGAGCAACGGACTGAAAATCCGTGTGTCGGCGGTTCGATTCCGTCCCGAGCCACCATTTGCCGGTCTAGCTCAATTGGTAGAGCAACTGACTTGTAATCAGTAGGTTGGGGGTTCAAGTCCTCTGGCCGGCACTGTTCTGGAGGGGTAGCGAAGTGGCTAAACGCGGCGGACTGTAAATCCGCTCCCTCAGGGTTCGGCGGTTCGAATCCGTCCCCCTCCACCATTTCTATAGGGGCATAGTTTAACGGTAGAACAGAGGTCTCCAAAACCTCCGGTGTGGGTTCGATTCCTACTGCCCCTGCCAATTACGTATTGAAACGTATGGCGGTTGTGGCGAAGTGGTTAACGCACCAGATTGTGGCTCTGGCACTCGTGGGTTCGATTCCCATCAACCGCCCTTTATGATCATATTGGGCTATAGCCAAGCGGTAAGGCAACGGACTTTGACTCCGTCATGCGCTGGTTCGAATCCAGCTAGCCCAGTTTTTCATCTTTTATCAATAAGTTGAATATGTTAAAATGAGTTCATAATTAGAATGCGGAAGTAGTTCAGTGGTAGAACACCACCTTGCCAAGGTGGGGGTCGCGGGTTCGAATCCCGTCTTCCGCTCCAATTTCTTAACTTAAAATGATGGCGGCATAGCCAAGTGGTAAGGCAGAGGTCTGCAAAACCTTTATCCCCGGTTCGAATCCGGGTGTCGCCTTAGTGCCCTTGCCGGGGTGGTGGAATTGGCAGACACACAGGACTTAAAATCCTGCGGTAGGTGACTACCGTGCCGGTTCAAGTCCGGCCCTCGGCACCATAGCTCACACATGCCGGTGTGGCGGAATTGGCAGACGCGCACGACTCAAAATCGTGTTCCTTCGGGAGTGTCGGTTCGACCCCGACCACCGGTATCACTAGAACGCAAAAGCGACGGTATTTCGGCGTATTATTCGCTGATTTATCGTCGCTTTTTTTGCGTTAAACGTCACGGCAAATGGTCGTGTGCCTATCGCTTTCCTTTAAACAGAAGGGAGGCGATTTTTTTATGTCTAAACGAAGAAGCAATCGTTTAAATGCCCGCGAGGTGGATATCGCCGTTGAGCCGATCGAATACAACACTTTAACAATCGACGGTGCGATTAAGCTTTTCCTGGCTGACGCAAAGCGAAAGAGTTTGCGAAAGGATACGATCACATATTATCATCGCGAGAATAATCATTTTCGTAATTGGATTGTGCAGCAGGAAAAGGGTGATTTAATTTCGGGGATCGTGCGCACTGATATTGATGAGTATGTCGATTATTTGAAAGAATCCGGTAGACAAAATGGATCTATAAATACACGTTTGCGATCTATGAGAGCCTTATTCGGATATCTGGAAGAGAATAAATATATCGCGAATAATCCAATGAAGAAATATCCGCTACTAAGGGAACGGAAGGGCAATATAGAGACATTTTCTTTAAAACAGCTTCGGCAGCTATTGAACGCTCCTGACAAACGTACTTTCACCGGTCTTCGTGATTACACATATATGCTGTTGTTATTGGAAACAGGAATACGACTAAGTGAAGCTGCGGGGATTTTGGTTGAAGATGTAAAGCTAAGTGAAGGAACCATCTTTATTAGAGAGACAAAAAACCACTTTCATAGATATGTACCCATACAAGCAAGGATGAAGGAGCAATTAAGAAGGTATTTAAAGATACGTGGAACATGTGAAACAGATCATTTATTTGTAACAATCGATGGGACTCCAATGAAGAGGGGCGCTTTACAAAAGATAGTTGGGAAATACGGTAAAAAGGCAAAAATTAAAGGCGTAAGATGCAGCCCGCATACTTTGAGACATACATTCGCTAAAATGTCAGTTATGAATGGAGCTGGCGTGTTTGAACTACAGAAGATACTCGGGCATTCAACGATGGAAATGGTTCGAGTATACGTCAATCTTTATGCTTCTGATGTTTACGATCGTCACAAAGAATTTTCACCGCTCAACAACTTATAAAAACAAAAAAAAGACGACCATCCGTCGGAAATAAATCCGATAGATAGCACGTCAACCCTACGTCTATCTTATCGAAAAAAAGCGTTCAAGTCAACGCTTATTTGAGTGCGCCTAATTTTCCGATGGGTCGGTACGTCTCCAAGGGGAGAAAACCGAATGTATACGAAAGAATCCGCTAAAATGGCGTCATTCCGTTCTGTGGACGAGCTTAATGGCGCCATCCGCACGCATATCTACCGCAATAAATCCGCCCTAACGCCTGCCGCAATCGAGGTTCTCAAGGTGCTGTCGCGTCATGCCTGCAAAACGCCAGGCGTCGCGTATTTGAAGCTGCAATCGATCGCTGACCTAGTCGGCTGCCACCGCACCACAGTTATCCGGGCAATTAAGCGACTAGTAGCCTGCGGCATCATTCGCAAGGAAACGAAATTCAGGCCGGTTTCCGGCGGCAACGGCGCCAATATGTACGTGATTTTGCCGGCTTATACTAGCGCCATGAACCCGAATAAACCGGCTGATGATGGCGATGCTACTCCGCAAATGCAACCCCGTTCGACATCGGACAAGCCAACGAAGACAACGGCTGAAACACCGAAAAGCACGGGCGAAGCTGTTATTTCTAAAAGCGTAAATAAATTACTACGTAATACGTATAGTGCGTTCAAAGCTGCGGTCGAATCGTTTGTGAGCGATCGGAAGCTGACGAACCGGCTATACGGCATCTACCTCGCACATACGTCGTATTTAAAAGGCGCCTATGATTCCGAGACGCTAGAAGAAATCGGCCGGGAAGCTGTACGTCATACGTTCGTTGCGACAAAGCGCAAGCACATTCGGAATCTTGCTGGCTATTATAACGGTGTACTGGACCGGATGTTAGACCGGTTATATGAAACGCGATTTGATGAGTTGACGTGTTCCTAACCGGTAAGCAGAAGGACAGGATGTCGTTTCGGTTCGGTTGACTCTGCGGATGGGCGTGCGATTTCGTACGTCAGTGAGACGGGGAGGTCTTCGAGAAGAGACGCTTGTTCATCACATTTTGTGATAATCAACTCGTATCTTTGAATCAACCTAATTGCTGCGTCCTTTTTAATTCCTATAGAGTGCTACGATTCTCAAACGAAAACAGCAGAAAATTAGGCGCTTTGACGACTACATATACGCTAGCTTCCGGCAAGCCGCATGGACGGTAAAAGCCCGTGAAAATCGTGTGAAAAACGTTGGTCTATTAGCGGAGTTCGAAACGTTCCTTGAGTCATAAGTGTGTTTGATTGTCGCACGGTGCGACGATTAAATCCTTTTTTATACGGAGATCAGGTCGGCTAGGCCTGTGAGATCCAGTACTGGCGGAACTGGACGACAGAAATGGTGTGCGGAGTGATCGAAACCGTAGATCCTGTCGGAGGAGCCTTGCGGATTGATGGCGTTGACATTCCGTTTAAGGAGATCGTTTGGGTTGCGTTGGAGGACGTGTGACCTCGTCACAAATTGTGACGACAAGCGCATCAGTACGCACGATTTTTATTTTGCGAAAGCTCATAACAAAATGTGATGACCGATTTGCCCATAATCACAAGCTGAAACCTCACCGCGTGCGACCCCTCAAACACTTTACGATTCTTGACGTTTTGGCCGCGTTGTAACATCGAAAGGGCTACGGACAATATAATAGAAGAAAAGCGGAATAATTACGATTTATTATGTCTCGAAATGTTACGCGTGTAAAGTTCGGCAGTCTTTGCGCCAATACTTCACCGGGTTAAATATATGCAATAATTTACCGGACTAAAGCGATTGTGAAACGGCTAGAACCCGCAACAGTATTACGATGTATAAAACCGTGCATAGTCGAGAAAATTAGGGAGTTCACAAACGCAGTAATGGCGCGGTTTATACGATATGTCTACTTCCTATAGTGGGAATTATGTAAACTAAAAACGAATACGAAATACATCGATATGCAGAAATGGGAGTAAATATCGTAATAGTGGCCGGGGTGTGTCGAAGGGGAAAAGCGGCTCCGGACTTCCGATCATTTCTTGCAAAATTTTAAAGTCGGAGGATAAAAAGAGGGGGCGGGATCTCAAAAACTGAGCCGGCGCTCCAGGCGGTTTTTAAGTCCGCATTTCAAAAAAACGTTTTGACCTACAAAAAAGACGCCAATCGGCGCCTCTAATTCGTCTTAAACGCATTCACAAAGCTTTCTCCGTCCCGTTCCGTATTAATAAGCCGCTGGGCGCTTTGGCTGATCCGCTGAGCCAGAGCCTGCTGCGCTTTTCCTTGGAAGCTGTAGAGAAGCGAGGAATAGACGGTGTTCATTTCCTTTTGAATGTCGTCTACCTTAAATTTCGGTCTGAGGGTATTTCGAACAGATTCAAGCTTGGTTCCGGCCACGCCTCTCATACCCGTTTTTAGCAAAGCAAGCTGCCTGCGCTTTTCCATTGGGTCGTTCTGCTTTTTGATTATTTGATCTAACGTATCCATTTACTCATCTCCTATAACTTTAACCAGTTTGCGAGCATCTTGTCTTTTGATTTGAAATCCTTTGCGATTTGCGCCAGATAGCCGCTGATTTCTTCTAAATCTGAAATCGTGTCTTGTAATGAAGCGATATATGCCGCTTCGGCATCGACATCGTAAAACAGCGGATTCCCTTTTTTATCGAACGACTGCGCCAAATCATTCAGCGTATTGTTTACATCATCGAGCGTAAGCTGATCGTATAAGCCGTGACCGACCTGGCGATAGGTATCGTATTTCAAATCGCTTATCGCAGCGTCATGTTCCTGGTAGGCGTTTTCCGCTTCTCTTTTCATCGTACGCAGGTCGTTTATAATCGCATTTACTTTTTCCGCAAGCTGCTTAGCGACTTCGGGGGTGACTTTAATCGCGCCGCTTCCGGAAACGACTTCAGCCGGCAGCATCGCTTTTAAGTTTTTGTCATAGACGAGCTCATCGCCGTCTATATTTTGAACGTTGCCGTCTTCGTCGAAGGTGAAATTCGAATCATTGAGGCCGTGGGTGTCGGGATTTTGGAAAATCAGCGTATTCGCGAAATACATGAGGTTTCTTCCGACCTGTTGGAGCTTATTACCGTCAAGCCTTTTTTCCCGATTGGCTCGTGCTACAGAAGGATCTTTCGTGTAGATCGTTGTTCCATTGTGCCGTTCAAATTCATCCCACCAACCGGCACCGACCATATCTTCCGGATTAACAAACGATTTTATATACAGATCATATTTACCGTTATTGATTTCCTTTTGCTTTTCTTCTGAATGCAGCTTAACGATAGACGGACTGTTGAATGCTACTGCATAGACATTATTGTTGACTGCGCTGTATTCTGCCTCCGCGCCTCCAAGCGAGTGTCCAGTCGTTGAAACAATCGTCGATGTCCCTTGATACTTTTGTTTGACTTCTCTAACCAATTGATCGGCTTGGTCGATTTGCGTCGTCTTTGTAATCACTTTATAGTTTCCAGACTCCATCATCTGGAGTTGCTCCATTGATCGAGTATATACCCCAAGCGTTTTTGACGTATCTTTCGCACCTTTTTCGACAATGTATTCTGTCTCTTTTTTAGGGTCCAATCCGATGGCGACATTTTCAGCGTCCGCTTTCGCGCCGTCTGCTTCGAGATCTTTTGAGAGATCAGTGCCTGCGAAGGCTACGACGACGTTTTTCGGGTTGTTTGATTTAACCCATTTGCCATTCTTATTTTCGGCTTGAGAGAAAACGAATGCATCTAAACCGGTATCTGTATCCTGTTTAACTTGTTCGATGTACCAATAAGAGGTTTTATTGATTTTATATGGTTTTTTATATTTTATGTGTAATTTCAGGGTCTTATAGTGGTATGAAGCCCTGCTCAAATTAAAATACTCTTCATCAGAAACATTTGGTTTTCTTACATTTTTTTGTTTTGTCAACGTATACTTCACCTTTCATATAATGTAAAATAAAGAAAGAAAGGATGATCTGTTTGAGAAAATACATTATTATCCTATTGGTTATGATTATAGCAGTTGGGGGTTTTTTCGTGAAGCATCAATACGATAATCATAAAGCCGAACAAAAATTAGTAGAAGAAGCAAAAGAGGAAATGAGAAGTTATTTGAAAAAAGACTATAAAAATGTGTCGGAAGTTCATTTTTCTAAAGACTATAACATCGATCCAACGGGCGGTGTAGAAGTATCCGGCTACATAAATAACGATAAAGAAAAAGAGTTTTCAGGTATTTACGATCCAACAAACAAGAAAATAGGAATTTCTGTTGTAAACGCAGAAGAAAAATAGCCCGCTCAAATCGAGCCGGGCCTTTCTCGTTTTATATGCTCTTTTTCATTCCGCATCTACGGCACTCGCGAAGAAATATCCCGTCCTTCACCGAACTTTTAAACAACGTGTAATCGCAGTTATCGCAGCGTCCGTAATGAACGTCCGGATACTCCTTATAATCGTATACAATCGTCGTATCATAGCCTTTTGTTTCATAATCCATTCGTCCTCGACCTCCGACTATTAGGATACGACATTAGCTCGGGGGATTCAACGCCGTAGACAACGATTTTCCCACGAAATTAAAGCGTAGGAGCCACCGGAATGTGTTACGAGTATATTAGGTATCGGCGGCCGCTCAACGCCTGATTTCGTGTGTTATTCGATAACCTCGATCTTTTTAAATCCGCTGCCATTTTCGTATTGATCCTTCGTAAAAGTAACGCTAATCCGATCGCCTGGCTTTGCGTCTGTGGCTGCCGGATTGAAAGAGAAGCCGCCGTCATCCGCTGAAACCGCGTAATCTTTTCCTTCGACAATATATTCGCGCTCGATCGTTTCCTGGGCGTCTTTGGCTTCCGCGGCCATGTCGTCAGCCACGCGATAAGCAATATCGACATCTTCGTTCAACTTGGCGGCGTAGATTCCGAGGGCCGCGTTTCCTGCGATTGATAGGCCGAGGACGGCCGTTAAAAGTTTCGTTTTATTCATCGTCATTACCTCCGTGTTTGGTTGCGATTAAATAGCCGAGACAGGTCAGCGCCGTATTAAACCCGATCTGATACGCCCTGCCAGCGTCTTTAAACGTCGCAATAGGGCGCTGGTATAGATCGAGAAGCTGTTCGGCCTGCTGCGGTCTTAATGGCGGTGTGTCCGACCACAAACGTTTTATATAAAGCGTCATTTCCGATTCCTCCCTGATCTAAAGAATAGAAGCGCGATGAAAACGATCGCTGATCCGAGGCCGACGTAATCCAAAACGGACAGCCGGCCGAAGTTCATATCCGCAATCCAGGCGAGCAAGACGACAACTAACAAAATTTCGGTGGTATCAATTCGTTTCATTCGTGTTATAATTGATTGACAAGGGGCGAGATGCCCCTCGTGTTTATGTTCGGCGACGGTTCTTCGTGGTGGGAGAGAGTCGCTCCTTACTTTCGGCTTTGGACTGATCGTCCTTTCGCATCTTGCGGAGTTCAAGACCGAGCTTGATAATTCCGAGCCAAGATGCGATGATTGCCGAAAGCTTCATGACTATGTCAATCAATTACGTTCACCTCCTTTCGTTACCTTAATTATACGATATCGCATAACGAATGTCAACCGTATTTGCGAAAAAATATTCGTTATCGTATAATCGGATTATCAAAACGAGGTGAGTACGGATGAAAATAACGGTAAGACCGCGACTGTCGGAGGTAATGAACGCGAAAGGGTGGAAGCAAATTCCGTTGTCCGAAGCGTCTGGAGTTCCGCAAGGTAGCATAAGCCGGTTCGATAAAAACGAAAGGCATCTCGATTGGCACGTGTTTGCACTGGCGAGAGCGCTTGGAGTAAATGTCGAGGAGTTATTCGAGGTGAAGATCGAAGACGCTGACGAATGATTGGCGTCTATTTCTTCGTGTTATTATCGTATATTTATACGTTTATATGAATAATAATACTATAGATATGACGGTGAGAGGTCGGGTGATTATCGTCATATTCTCAATTAGAATAACGTAATTGATAATGAACACGATCTTATTCGTACAAATCGGCCAAAAACACGACTTTATTCGTACATGCGAAAATGGGGTTCGCGCTTACAGCCGCAAGGGATACAGCGATTTTGAGTCCGGAATTACTTCTTAGTCTTCTGAATTCGAAGACTAGCGGGAACTACGTTTCACTCCGTCCCGCAGAAACGCAATCATGTATATTGTATAAATAATTGTATCGCGATAAAGGTCTTAATAATATCCGCGGACACGGAGGAGCGTAAGCGACGGAGTGGACGCTATGTCTTAAACCAAACGAAAATATTTCGATAAGTTAACGATATGACCATGTAGAAAATGTCCGTAGTTGTCTATACGTAGTAGAAGGACGTAAAGCTACGTAAACTTAACGGAAAGGAGGGCGGAAAATTGGCCCGGAAACTTAGCGAAAAACAGATCGCTGCCATAACGATTTTAGCACAGCCGAAAAGAGGCGGAATGACTTACGATCAGATTGCCGAAGAAGTAGGCGTAAGTAGGCAGACGTTATATGAATGGCGGCAGAATGATTCGTTTAATGACGAACTAAAGCGTCAGATTATGCGGAACACTCTCGATCGTTTACCGGAAGTAATGGATTCCATACCGGATCATATCATTAACGACGGAAATGCTGCGATGTTCAGGACGCTGTTGCAGGCGCATAGTATGCTTACGGATAATGTAGTCGTAGAGAATAAGAACGGCAGCGATACGGATATAGACGAGATGAAGGCGCAGATAGAGCGTATGAGAGCGTTGCGTAAGGATGCCGAATAGTAGGCGCAGTATATAGGAAACGAATAGGATACGGAGGGTTTACGAGGGGTGACGGCGGATAATATTCTGTCAGCTGAAACCTCCTGGCGCGCGACCCTCCGATCACTTTGACGAAAGCCCACCCGTTTATGCAATATCTTATACATATCACGCTGATCCTATCGAGTATAAGAACGTTGATATGACGCGGTTTATACGATGCATAAAATAAACGGAATACATAACGAAATACAACAACGAATGAACGTTGATATGACAACGATTGCGATGAACGTCAGTGTAACAGAATCCGATAGTGTTACACTCGATATACAAACGGATGAATACCGTATACACAACGAAGGAGGGGGCCGGGGAGGGAAAAACAAAATCCGCGGCTCCAGGCGCATCTTGAACGCGCACATCAAAAATTCACTTTGACTTTGCGGAGGTGCAACCGATGTCAATAACGCTAAACACTGTCGAACACAACTCGAATTCTTGGTCTCATAAAACGCTTTCCCAACGCCTAATCGAATCCGGCGCATATGACCTTCGCACGTATCGGAGAATCACCGATCTAGGAAACGGTTATAGTCGCGTCGAACCGATGTGGACAGACGATAGACAGCCACGATATGGAGATAGCGAAGAGGCCACGGAGAAGAGGCGCTGGCTACGAGAAACGATAGTATAACGATTTTCACGCGAAAATCACACGAAATCAGACGTCTTAGCCTTCGCCGAGGGT
>NZ_JBALMR010000036.1:0-29050 GCF_036963165.1 Bacillus sp. JJ675
TTGACAGGGTGCAGATCAACTGCTCCGGTTTTTTGTTATTCGAGAAATCTTTTTTTGATATCAGGGCCGGGGATCATGCACGATTCTTTTTTGCCGAACCATTTATAGCGGTTTTTCGCCAGCAGGTCGTATACCGCGTCGCGCAGCGGCTTTGGAATGATGAGAAAAACCGCCGCTGCCCGCCACAGCCCGGAAAGGCCCTTTGCCACATGCAATACCGCCGCGGACTTCGCATAGACGCGGCCGTTTTTGATCAATATCATGCTGTCAAAATGATCGGCCGAAAGCCCGTGCTGCTCAAGCAGCTTCCGGCCGGTGTCAGATTGCAGGGGAGCGAATGAAAACAAGCCTTTCGGATCATGCTTGATGATAAATTGAACGGCTCCGTCGCAAACATTGCATACACCGTCGAAAAGGACGATTGTGCCGGGCATATCTTTCACCTCGAGACCCCCGTTTCATGCTTAATATGCGTTTTGCAGCGTTCCTTTCCAAATCAAAAGTTGAGGCGCGGTGTTATGGAGAAATTCCACATTGCCTTTCGCTTCTTTTCCGACCCATACGCTCATTGTATACACATCCGTCAGTCCGACAAACCACAGGTCTCTGAAGTCGTTTGACGTTCCTGTTTTTCCTCCCCGGTATCCGCCGCCGAAATTCGCTTTTTTTCCGGTTCCTTCTTTGACGACTGCTGACAGAAGCGTGCGCATTTGATTGTTCGTCCTGATGCTGAAGACCTGCTTCGGTTTGTCCTTCCATTTGAAAAGCGTTTTCCCTTTCAGATCCGTCACTTTCGTAATCGCATGGTTCGCCGTGTAGCTGCCGTTATTCGCGAAGGTTGTATAGGCGTCCGCCATTTCAAGCGGTGAAAATCCGTCCGTAAAACCGCCAAGTGCAGCAGGAAGCCGGTAGTCCCTCTGAACGATTTTATCGAATCCGAACGGTTTTAAATAGCTGAACCCTTTCTGCACGCCGATCTGGTTTAACATCCGGACGGCCGGCGTATTATAGGAGTATTTAAAGGCCGTTTTGAGCGAAACGGTTCCGTACGTTTTTTCGTTATAGTTGTTCGGGCAGTAATCTCTGCTGCAAAATCTGCTGGCATCGATCATGCTCCCCGCAGTCGCACCCGTTTCCTCGATATAAGGGCCGTAGTCGAGGAGCGGCTTAATCGAGGAGCCGGGCTGTCTGTAAGCTTGATAGGCCAGATTGAAATTGTATTTTTTATAATACTTTCCGCCTGACATGGCGACAATTTGATGCGTTTGGTGGTTGATGACAACCGCACCGCCTTGGACGCCTTCATACGGAAGCTTGCTGTTGACCTGCTGAACGACCCGGTTCTGCATCGCGGGGTCGAGCGCCGTATAGATTTTGACCCCTTTTGTCAAAAGGGCGGTGATCCGATTGGACAGCTCTTTCTCGATTTTTTTCTTCTCTTCTTTTGTTTTTGCCTTTTTCAGCCGTTCGTCAAACCCTTCGGAAGAGGAAACGAGCTTGGTGAATTCGTCATTGACATAAGTCGTATAGTCGGGATAAGCATCTTTCTTTTCTTTAATGTCAAGCTTGATTTTTTGCTTTACCGCTTTTTTATATTCCTTCTTAGAAATGACCCCCGCGTTTTTCAGCTCTTTCAGAAGCCGTTCCTGACGGGTTTTCGTGTAGTCAAAATGTTTTAAAGGATCATATAATGTAGGGTTATTAGGGATCGCGCAAATAAAGGCCATTTCAGCAAGCGACAGGGATTTCAGCGGTTTGCTGAAATAAAAAGAAGCCGCAGATCCGATCCCGTATACACCATTATTAAAGTAAATCGTATTTAAATATTTCTCAAAAATTTCTTCTTTTGATAGCTTTTTTTCAAGCTGATACGAATACAGGAGCTCAGTCAGCTTGCGGTCGAAGGAGCGCTCATGGCTCAAATACAAGTTCCGCGTAAGCTGCTGTGTAATGGTGCTTGCTCCCTGATCGATGCCGCCTTTTTTGAAATTGGCCGCGGCTGCCCGGACCATACCCATGAAATCGAAGCCTTTATGCTGAAAGAAATGGCGGTCCTCCGACGTCAAAAACAGCTGTTTTACATTTTCAGGAATATTTTTGTATGGGACAAACACCCGATTCTGGTGATCTGAAACGATTTCAGAAATCAAAGCGCCGTCGCTGTCGTACATGTAGCTGTTTTGTACAAGGCCGCTGTCTTTTAATTTTGAATCGATCTTCTCATCCAGCACCTCATCCAACGGTTTCATGACCTGGGCTTCCTGTCCGGAGGCGATTAACGTATATACAAAAATAGGAATCAATAAAATAAGTAAAAACCATCCAATGATTGAACGCAACTTAGTCACTCTCTTTTCCGCAAATTTCTAGCCATATCGTACCATTCTTTTTGAACGGGGAGAAGGATATTTTAGTAGATTTCTCATTTTTATACTCGTCAGCTGGCTTTTGCCTCCGATTTTTTTGCTTGAGCTCTTTGGAACAGCAAAAGGCAGGCTCCGGTCAAAAAGAGAAAAGCGGTGACGTAGAAGGCGGAAGAAATGCCGAAATGGCTTGAAATCATTCCGCCGAGCACCGGGCCGATGACATTGCCTAAAAATCTGAAACTGACATTATAGCCAAGCACTTCCCCTTGAATGGCGCCCGGAGCCTGTGTGCGGATTGCCGCCGTGATGCAGGGAATCATTCCGCCCAAGGCGATACCGAACAGAAAGCGGAAGATGACGAACATCACATATGACGATGTCAGGCCTTGGGGAATAAAGAAAACCGCCGCTGAAAGCGAGAGGATGATCAGGATCTTTCCATATCCGTACCGGTCGCCTAAAGAGCCCCACTTTCTGGCAGACAGCAGGCTCCCAAGTCCTGTGGCGGAAAACGCCAATCCGGAAAAAAATGCAAGATGCTCGGTGCCGTGCAGCTCTCCGACGTACAAGGCAAGAAGCGGCTGAATGCTGAAGGTTCCGATTTGGGTGACCGCTGTCAGCAGCATAACCGTGATCAGCGGCTGACGGCCCAAAATCGTTTTTAATACCTGTTTTCTCGAATAGGAAGCGGAAGAGTCGCGGGTTGTTTTCAGAGGGCGCTCCCTCACCCCGGTCAATACGAGAATGACGGCCGTGTAAATGACGAATGCCGTAATATAAAAGGTATATGTAAAACCGACATGATCGGCAAGAAGCCCGCCGAGCAAAGGGCCGAATAAACCGCCGGAAACCGTGCCCATCTGCAAAGTGCCAAGCACTTTGCCCGCCGCTTTTTTCGGCGTCTGAGCAGAAATCATCGCGAGAGACATAGGAATGAAGCCTGTGACAAGACCCATCGCCATTCTCAAAAAAAAGAGCTCATAGACAGACGAGACAAGGGACATGAGGAGAATGCTCGTTCCGATTCCGAAGCCCGTGATCAGCAGGATCTTTTTATAGCCGTGTTTATCGCCGAACCTCCCCCAAAAAGGGGAAACCAAAAAAGCCATTAAAAATGTGACGCCAAAAACATATCCGCTCCATTTTTCGGTAAATCCGTCCGGATGCTCACCAAGCGTTTTGATGTACAGAGAGAGAAACGGAAGAACCATCGTGGAGCTTGCCGCGACAAAAAAGTTCGCAAACCACATAATCAAAAGGTTTTTCTTATAAACAGAGATGGAAATCACCTTCTTAAAAAGTTGGATTCCTTTTCATTATAAAGGAATATCGGAAATGACGTTCCCGGGTTCGAGGAAAGAGAGACGTTTGAACGAATTTTCTACCTTTTCAGAAAATAATCGCTTAAAGATAGAAATATAATGATATAATAAAAGAAAAGTTAACGTGTTTTTTAAAATCAAAAACAAGCTGAAAACATTGGGACGGGGACCGTGCAAATCAAGTGAAAGTCTTTATATTGCGATAAGAAAGGCAGGTGTAAAAAGTGAAACCAGATACATTGCTGATTATCGATTTTGAATTTACAATGCCTGAGGGGAAATATCATCCGCAAAATTTTTTTCCGGAAATCATTGAAGCGGGGGTTGTCAAAGTTGCGAATGGTGAAGTGACAGAGACGTTTTCCAGCTATGTGAAACCAAAGAAATTTCCAAAATTAACAAGACGGTGCAAATCGTTTTTAAACATCACACAGGAAAAAGTCGATCAAGGCATCGCGTTTCATTCCTTGATTGAGAAGCTGAGGGAGCTTGATTCGGATCAAAACAGCGTCATTATTACATGGGGAAACATGGATATGAAAGTGTTGAAGCAAAATTGCATGTTCAACCACATTCCGTTTCCATTTAAAGGGGAAATGAGAGATTTGTCAATGGAGTACAAGGAGTTTTTCGGCGACAAAACGCTGACGAATTTGTGGAAAGCTGCGGAGGAATACGGCGATTCAGGGACGGGAAAACAGCATAAAGCGCTTGATGATGCCATGACAACATATAAGCTGTTTCAGCTGGTGGAACGGGATAAAGAGTATTTGGAGAATCCTAAACCGACGACGATCGGAGACAGGATCGACCTTTCGAAAGTATTTCCGCATGCCACATAAAAAGCCCAATCTTATACAAAAGATTGGGTTATTTGTTTGGAAAATATTCTTTTTCGAGCCCAGCGGCGCATTCCAGCGATTTTGCCGCATAATCGGAAGCGTCTTGTAATAGTTCTCTTTTAAAACGATCCAAAGCATCGCGAAGCGATTCCTCATAATCCGGTACCCGACCGTCGAACGGCTTCACCATATGGTGCGGAATGTTTGTTTGTTCCCGGTAAGCAAGCGCCTTCCGCTCATGAAAAAAGGGCACATCCGCATCCTTTGGGTGGTGAAGGTCGCCCTGCTTCGGATGGGTCAGGACCGCGAGGATTTTGACGAGATAGTGCATCGGTTTAATATCCGTAATAACTCCAATATATACGCCTGTTTTATAAAAGCCTTTCACTTTATCTCCGACTTGAAACTGATTCACTAAAAACCCCTCCTGATGGTATGATGGTGTTATAAAACATAATCGGGGAGGAAGGAACATTGCCGCTGCTCATTCAGTTCATGCTGTATTTCCCTGAGGATAAAAGAGAATACATTCCTTCTTTTATCACGCTGGCTGTTTTCTTTATCATCGCCGCATTCGCATTCAGGCTGATCGTCAAGCATTCCCGGCAAGAAGCGAAAAAAGCCGAACAGCTTGAAAAAAAACTGCATCAAGAATGGCATAAGCGGTAAAAAGAGCACCCGGCCTGCGGCCGGAGTGCTTATGATAAGGCCGTTTTCAGCCGTTTCAGTCCCTCTTTTACGACCTGCAGCGAACACCCGACATTCATTCTCACAAAACCTTCTCCGCCAGGGCCGTACTTCGGTCCCGGCTCAAGGATGAGCTTTCCTTTATGGAGCAGCCTGTCCTTTAATTCCTGATCTGAGAGGCCGAGCGCCCGGCAGTCGAGCCATATCAAATATGAAGCATCAGGAATCATCATCTTGACCTCCGGCAGCTCACGGGCCAAAAAGGCGCGTACTTCTTCCATATTGTTTTCGATATAGGAAATCAAGCTGTCGAGCCATGGTTCTCCTTTTGAATAGGCGGCTTCCATACCGGTGACGGCAAACGCGTTTAAAGATGACAGCCCGACGCGCTGCATCGTCTTTAGAAATGCATTTCTTTTCGCCAGATCCGGTATGATGATGGCTGACACCTGAAGGCCCGCCAAATTAAACGTCTTGCTCGGAGCGATGCATGTGATGGAAAGCTCGGCTAATTCCCGGGAAATGGAAGCGAACGGTGTATGCTTCAATCCGTGCAGCATCAGGTCGGAATGGATCTCGTCAGAAACGACGGTCACCTGGCGGGAAAGACAAAGCTGGCCCAATTTTGCCAGTTCATCCTTCGTCCAGGAACGTCCTGAAGGATTATGCGGATTGCAAAGGATCAAAAGCTTCACATTCGGTTCTTGAAGCTTCCTTCCAAGATCGTCAAAGTCCATTTCATAACGTCCGTTTTTTTCTATTAATGGATTATATAAAACGTTGCGGCCGTTTCTTTTCACCATGTCAAAAAACGGAGGATAGACGGGCGGCTGCACGATCACGCTGTCACCCGGATCTGTATACGCTTGGACGGCGATGCCGAGAGCGGTTACAATGCCCGGGCTGAAGGTGATTGCTGACGGATCGATTTCCCAGCCGTGCCTTCGGCTGAGCCACTCCGCGACAGATTCCTTCGTGGCTGCATTTGGAGACGTATATCCAAATACTCCGTGCTCGATGCGCTGTTGAAGCGCATCAATGACTTCTTGAGGCGCGCGAAAATCCATGTCCGCCACCCACATTGGCAGCGCGTCTTTCACGCCGAACAGCTCCTCGGTCAAATCCCATTTGACGGACTGGGTTCCCAGTCTGTTATGTTCTGTATTAAAATCCATGATCTCACCTCATGTCTCTTTCATATGTTATACATTAACGATCATGAAAAGAGATTGCAATGGTTAAGCAGGAAAAATGAAAAGGGAAAAAACGAGCTTTTCTTCCCGGACACCTCGATCCTTGTGGTACAATAGCCGTGTATAATTACACGTTAAGCGGTGATAAACATGGAAGAAAGTCAAGCAGCAGCGCAAATCATTCAAATGATAAAAAAATGGGACCCATTTCAGGCCGGAGGGGATTTTTACGAAACGGAAGCGGCGGAAATCGTCCAGGCCGTCTATACAGAAGATGATCCCGAGCGGCTTGGAAAAGCGATTCAAACCATTTTTGACGTATCGTTTGACAAAGAGCTGCCTTTGGAGGATTGCAAAAAGCTGGCGGAGCGGCTGCTCGTCATTAAAGACAGCAGCACCTGCTGATATCATATGAAAGCACCCGGCCAAGCCTTGTGTGCCGGAAAACGAAAAGCCGCCGGTGTTCCGGCGGCCTCAGATTGTTGACAAAATCCTAAAACGATGTAAAGTTTTAGGGTTTTGTCATCCTTTCAGCGTGAGGCGAAACCCTTGCGGTCTAGGAAGGCCGAGCATCAGCTTTCACAGGACGTGATGACGGCGGCGTGCAGGCAGTAGGAGCCGTTAGCCGCTGTTCTTTTGAGCACCGGCTTAGCAGACCTGGCAACGAATGCAGGGGGTGCCGGCACGCTGAAGCCGCCTTGATGGGCGGTTTTTTATGTGAGGACAAACTCTGCGATCCTGTCTGATACGTAATCGGGGTTTTCTTCAGGAACGAGATGCCCGGTATGCTGCAAAGAATAGAACGTGGAATCAGGCAGATCCTGATGCAGCCTTTTTCCGATCTGGACCGGGACGATGCGGTCTTCCTCACCCCATATTAAAAGGGAGGGGGTTATGATCTTTTTTAAATCGTCGGGTGTTAAGTCTCCTTCGCGGTGGCGGATGAGCCGGGCGAGCGCCCTGAAAATCTGGTCGTCGAGAAACGGCTTCAAATAGCCGTCGATCATTTCCTGATCGATCAAAGTACTGTCATATACGACGTTCCGCAAATTTTTCAGAACGTCTTGTTTGGACAGCCAGCGTTTAATGTACAAATAAAAGTACGGAATATGGCTTCCGAAAACAAGCGAACGGGGCGACCGCTTCAAATACCCGGAACTGCACAGCAGCACGACCTTTTTAAACAATTCGGGCCTTTCTTTTACGGCATAAAGCGAGATTTGCCCTCCCATCGAATGGCCGACCAGGATGGCCTCGCTAATATTGAGCTGTTCAATCAAATCGATGACCACCTTGGCCATATTCCTGTAGGTATAAATAAAAGTCTGCGACTTTTCCGATTGACCGAACGGAGGCAGGTCAATGGCGATGATGTTAAATTCATCCTTTAATAAAGGAATGATTTTTCTGTAGCAAAACGAAGACGAAAGAAATCCGTGTATTAAAACCAGCGTTGTTTTTCCGGGATTATCATAATGTTCGTAATAGATATCGACCCCTTGTATTTTCTGTGTCGAAGGTTTTGTTAACAGCATGATAAAAATCACTCCGAATGGTTTTGTTTCATCGTAACGCGACCTGACTGCACATCGTCAGCCAGTCTTTCATATCGTACCCGAAAAAATTTTTTTTACGCGATTTTTTCCGGACTTACATTCGCAAAAAATCGTGCTATAATAATCAGAAGATTTCTCGACATAAAAGGTGTGAAGCAGATGAAGCTAACAGAAAAAGAAACCGAAATACTGGAAATATTAGAGGAGAACAGCCGCCTGAATCCGGAAACGATTGCGAAAATGGCGAATATTTCTCAGGAAGAAACAAAGGCCATCATCGAAAAGCTTGAAAAAGAAAAGGTAATCATCGATTATTCGGCGATGATCGACTGGCGGAAAGTAGACGGCCATGAAGGCGTGACGGCGATGATCGATGTCAAAGTAACGCCGAAGCGCGGCGTCGGGTTCGATGAGGTGGCAGAGCGCATCTACAGGTTTGACGAAGTTGAATCCGTTTACTTAATGTCAGGAGTATATGATTTGTCTGTTGTCATCCGCGGCAGAACGATGTCGGATATTTCTCACTTCGTATCGGAAAAATTATCGACGCTTGAATCTGTCGTATCGACAACCACTCATTTTATTTTAAAGAAATACAAGCACGACGGTAAAGTTTTTGACTCCGGTAATGATGACAAAAGAATCGTGGTGTCTCCTTGATATGAGAGCAACCTATGTATCAAAAGCAGCACAGCAAATCAAACCGTCCGGCATCCGCAAGTTTTTTGATCTTGCGTCCACGATGGAGGGCGTAATTTCTTTGGGGGTCGGGGAGCCTGATTTTGTAACGGCATGGAATGTGAGGGAAGCGAGCATTCTATCGCTTGAACAAGGCTACACCTCCTATACCGCCAATGCCGGTCTGCCTTCTTTAAGGAGGGAAATCAGCGCTTATTTAAATAAACGCTTTCATCTTGACTATTCCCCGGATGACGAGCTGATCGTGACAGTAGGGGCAAGCCAGGCGCTCGATATCGCCATCAGGGCAATACTCGACCCTGGGGATGAAGTGCTGATTCCAGAGCCTTGTTTTGTCGCCTATGAAGCTCTCGTCGCGTTGGCCGGGGGAAATCCGGTCCACATTCATACGAACGCCGAGCGCGGATTCAAAGCGCGTCCCGAAGATTTTGAAGCGGCCCTTACGGAAAAAACGAAAGCGATCATTCTTTGTACGCCGTCAAATCCGACCGGGTCTGTTTATTCGAGAGAAGAGCTGGAAGAGATCGCTGATTTTGCGGAAAAGCAAGATCTCATCGTTATTGCCGACGAAATTTATGCAGAACTCACCTATGACGAAGCATTTACGAGTTTTGCCGCGATCAGGGGAATGAAAGAGCGGACGATTTTGATATCGGGCTTTTCAAAAGGCTTTGCCATGACGGGCTGGCGTCTCGGGTATGTCGCGGCACCGGCTTTTTTAAGGGACCCGATGCTGAAAATTCATCAATATTCGCTGATGTGTGCGCCGAGCATGGCGCAATTTGCGGCTGAAGAAGCGCTGAAGAACGGTTTGGATGATGTGGAAAAAATGAGAAAAAGCTATCGGCGCAGGCGGAACCTTTTTGTAGATGCATTAAATGAGATGGGGCTGGACTGCCACCATCCGGGAGGCGCTTTTTACGCATTCCCGTCGGTCAAAAAAACCGGCATGACGTCAGAAGTGTTTGCCGAAGAACTTCTCATGAAGGAAAAAGTCGCCGTCGTTCCCGGAAATGTATTCGGTGAGAGCGGTGAAGGCTACATCAGATGTTCGTATGCGTCATCGCTTGAGCAGCTTCAGGAAGCGCTCGTCAGAATGAAGCGGTTCGTTCAAAGCATATAGAAAAAAATGCGAAACCTTGAAAGGTCCGCATTCAAAATAAGGGGGGAATACTAGAAAGCCTAATGATTCTCAGTATTCCCTTTTTCTTTGGACTGTAAACATATATTTTCGAAAAAAGTTTTTTTGCTTATAAATGACTTGTATGATATAATTTTTTATTGCGTATAAAAAGAGATTAAATTCATAAGATTTAGGAGTTGTTAGGTATGACAGCAAAATTTGAAGTGGGCAATGTTTACACCGGAAAGGTGACTGGATTACAGGCGTATGGAGCGTTTGTAGCCTTAGATGAAGAAACTCAGGGACTCGTGCATATTTCAGAAGTAACGCATGGCTTCGTTAAAGATATCAATGAACATTTGGCAATCGGCGATGAAGTGCAGGTGAAAGTTCTTTCTGTAGATGAAGAAAAAGGAAAGATCAGTCTTTCCATCCGCGCGACACAGGCAGCTCCTGAACGTAAAGAAAACAAGCCTAGAAAGCAAAAGGCCGCTCAAGCGGAAGAAGCTACTACTCCTCAAGGCTTCAACACGTTGAAAGATAAGCTTGAAGAGTGGATTGAGCAGTCAAACAGAAAAGATTTAATTAAAAAATAAGGCGGCAAAAAATAACTCCGGTTAAAAACCGGAGTTATTTTTATATCTGCATGTTTTAGCGCATTTCAGGCTCTTTGGCGTCTTCCCGGACGGTCTCCTCGTTAGGTTTGAATAAAAGCCCGAGGTTGATTAAACCGGCAATTCCGACAAGCGCGTAAATCGTCCGGGAAATGGCGGAGCCTGGACCTCCGAAGATGGCTGCGACCAAATCAAATTGAAAAAAACCAATCAGTCCCCAGTTAATTGCCCCGATGATCGTAAGCAACAATGCGATTCGTTGAAGCGTACTCATGTATTTCTGTTCCTCCTTTTTCATATCATGAACATTTATAGATTGTGACGGTTTTGGAAAGTTTATACGTAGAAGAGCAGATCGCTTTACATGGCGGAAGGTCTTTCAAGATAATATGGATAAAGGAGGAGATTGCATGGACAGCTTTACATATTGGAATCCCACAAAACTCATTTTCGGACGAGGCGAAGTCGAAAAGCTTGCCGATGAGGTCAAACAATACGGCCGAAACGTGCTGCTTGTTTACGGAGGAGGCAGCATTAAACGAAACGGTTTATATGATCAAGTCGTTTCCATCCTCGAAAAAGCGGGGCTGAATGTTCATGAACTCGCAGGCGTTGAGCCGAATCCGCGGGTCGTAACAGTCAATAAAGGCGCAAGGCTCTGCAAGGAACACGATATCGACTTTCTCTTGGCGGTCGGAGGCGGAAGCGTCATCGACTGTACAAAGGCGATCGCCGCCGGTGCAAAATATGACGGAGACGCCTGGGACATCGTTACGAAAAAACACATCCCGACCGAAGCGCTGCCGTTCGGCACCGTTTTGACATTAGCGGCGACAGGTTCGGAAATGAATTCGGGGTCCGTGATTACAAATTGGGAAACCAATGAGAAGTACGGATGGGGCAGCCCGCTTGTTTTCCCTAAATTTTCGATCCTCGATCCGGTTAACACGTTCACGGTTCCTAAAGACCATACGATCTACGGCATGGTCGATATGATGTCACACGTGTTCGAGCAATATTTTCACCATACGAAAAATACGCCGTATCAGGACCGGATGTGTGAATCCCTGCTGAAAACGGTGATTGAAACTGCTCCGAAGCTGATCGAAGATCTTGAAAATTACGAGCTCCGCGAAACGATCCTCTACACGGGCACAATTGCGCTTAACGGCATGCTGTCAATGGGCGCGCGCGGAGACTGGGCAACCCACAATATCGAGCACGCTGTGAGTGCGGTGTACGACATTCCGCATGCCGGAGGGCTTGCGATCCTGTTCCCGAACTGGATGAAGCACACGCTTTCTGAAAATGTCGGCCGCTTTAAACAGCTTGCCGTCCGGGTGTTCGATATTGATGATGCGGGTAAAACTGACCGTGAAGTCGCGCTTTCAGGCATTGAAAAGCTTTCTGAATTCTGGACCAGCCTAGGTGCGCCGAACCGCCTCGCCGATTACGGCATCACCGATGAAAAGCTTGACCTCATTGCTGACAAAGCGATGGCAAACGGCGAATTCGGCCGCTTTAAAACATTGAATAAAGAAGACGTGTTGTCGATTTTGAAGGCTTCTTTGTAAAAGCGAAAGGAAAACGGCTCGGGAAGAACCGGCTCTTCCCCGGCCGTTTTTTGTTGCCATTTTGACAAAAATCAATCAGTTCCTTTAAACAATCGTTTTTCCGGGCCGGAGATATGCCATTTATCCCTTTTCATCACTTGATTTCGCAATGGAGTTCATATAAAGTGAAAAGGGAAAAGGCTGTCGCCGAAAATCGACATGTCAGAGCCCCGGCTTTACTTTTAAAATGAAAGCGCTGGCGGGATATCTGAACAAAACAGTGAGTACTGGAGGTTTATTATCATGACGCATGTCCGTTTTGATTACTCAAGAGCATTGCCTTTCTTTAAAGAACAGGAGCTTACATATCTGCGCGATTTCGTAAAAGTCGCCCATCACTCCATCCATGAAAAAACAGGTGCGGGAAGCGACTTTTTAGGCTGGGTCAACCTTCCGACAGATTATGACAAGGAAGAGTTTGCCCGGATTAAAACATCCGCTGAAAAAATTAAAAACGATTCAGACGTTCTGCTCGTCATCGGAATCGGCGGTTCATACCTCGGAGCGAGAGCTGCGATCGAAATGCTGAACCATTCATTCTACAACGTATTGCCGAAAGGAAAGCGGAAGACGCCTCAGGTGATTTTCGTCGGCAATAATATCAGCTCTTCTTATATGAGAGACGTAATGGATCTTCTTGAAGATGCCGATTTCTCAATCAATGTCATCTCCAAATCTGGAACAACGACAGAACCGGCGATTGCTTTCCGGATCTTCCGCAAGCTTCTTGAAGAAAAATACGGAAAAGAAGAAGCAAAAGGCCGCATTTATGCAACGACTGATAAAGCGCGCGGTGCATTAAAAACGCTTGCTGATGAAGAAGGCTATGAATCGTTCATCATTCCTGACGACGTCGGCGGCCGCTACTCTGTTTTGACTGCTGTAGGTTTATTGCCGATCGCCGTAAGCGGAGCCGATATTGACGAAATGATGAAAGGTGCGGCCGATGCCAGCAAAGACTTTGCTTCCTCAGAGCTTGAGGACAATCAGGCGTACCAATATGCCGCCGTCAGAAACATCCTTTACAATAAAGGCAAAACGATCGAAATGCTGATCAACTATGAGCCTGGCCTTCAGTACTTTGCAGAATGGTGGAAACAGCTGTTTGGAGAAAGCGAAGGAAAAGACGAAAAAGGCGTTTATCCGTCCTCCGCCAACTTCTCAACTGACCTTCACTCTCTTGGACAATACGTACAAGAAGGAAGAAGAGACATGTTTGAAACGGTGTTGAACGTTGAGAAACCGAGACATGAGCTGACGATTGAAGAGGCGGAAAATGACCTTGACGGCTTGAACTATCTTGCCGGAAAAACGGTTGATTTCGTCAATAAGAAAGCGTTCCAGGGCACGATGCTTGCACATACGGACGGAAACGTGCCGAACCTGATCGTTAACGTACCTGAAATGAACGCTTATACGTTCGGATATCTTGTCTACTTCTTTGAAAAAGCCTGCGCAATGAGCGGCTACCTGCTTGGCGTCAATCCGTTTGACCAGCCTGGGGTGGAAGCGTACAAAGTGAACATGTTCGCCCTTCTCGGCAAACCGGGCTTTGAAGAGAAAAAAGCTGAGCTTGAGAAGCGTTTGGATCAATAAAATCTTCATATTGGCGTCCCGCCGTGTATAACATGGCGGGGCGCTTTTTTGTCTTTTTTTGAAAAAGTCCCTGTCAGGCATAGTGAACAGCCTCTTAAGAAATACTAAATGCAATGAATTAGGAGGAGAAAAATGGACTTTATTTTTAAAGCATTTTTTCTAATTTTAGCAGGCATGTGCTTGGTGAGGATTTCGGGCAGACAGTCCGTTGCCCAGATGACGGTCACAACAACCGTTGTTATGGTTTCGATAGGCACGATGATTGTCCAGCCGATCGTTCGGGACGGTAACAGCCTCTGGAAAACGATTGTTTCCGTATCTATCTTTATTTTCACGCTGATGGTCATCGACTTTTTTAGACTAAAATTTAATTTTTTTGAAACCGTGATTTCCGGAAAAGCCGTTATTCTCATTAAAGACGGACATCTGCATGAAAAAAACCTTAAAAAGCACAGAATGACGGTTGATCAGTTGGAAATGCACTTAAGAACATCAGGTATTTCAAAAATATCTGATGTAAAGACAGCGACTCTTGAGCCGAACGGCTTAATTGGCTATGAGTTAACCGATGATGCCAAGCCTTTGACAATGGGGGATTTAAAAAAACTTTTGCAAAACGGCTCACCGCACAAAAAGTCAGAGAACGATTTATTCAAAGAAATATCTGACGGTCATCAGAAAGAATTAAAAAAAAAACTGCAGTAGCTTTTCTTCATTTAACATGATATTTATCGGAAAGGGGTCTTAACATGATCAGCATACCTTCTGAACTTGAAAATCGTTCGTTTTCGCTTTACCATCTTGAACAAACGCTGAAGCCGCTCGGGTTTATCATCGGAGGTGGCTGGGAATATGACCGCGGCTTTTTTGATTATAAACTCGACGACGCGGACGGCTACCTTTTTTTGCGGCTGCCGTTTGAAGCTGAAGACGGGCAGCTTGATTCACAAAACGCCACCGTCCAACTGGGCCGGACTTTTTTGCTCCGCCACGTCTATCAGGAGGCGCTTGATGATCATGTGATACAGGGAAATGTCCGGGCGTCTTTTGACCAGTTTGCCGAGCCGAAGGAAAAAGACGCCGATATTCCGGATGTGTATGTCGAACTCGGGCGTTCTTCGGTAAAGGAGCTCGAAAAAGCGCTGTTGTCTTAAAGCGACAGCAGTTTATCCGTTTTCTTTATCGTGTAAGAAAATGAAGGGGATAAAATCGGGCCGTCTTTTTGCTGCACGCCGATAATTAAAATGTGCTCGTTCATAAAATGGCTGACCGCCTCCTGAAAAGAACTGCCCGCCATCCGGTCAGGCACGGGAATCGCATGAATTTTCAATTGAACGTCTGCCTCGTGAAAGAGCGGGTCAGAAAGATGGTTTTTGATGAGAAAATGCCGGAGCATCGCCGTTTTTAAAAGCTCCGCCGTGCTGAAAATTTGATTGGCTCCGGCGCGCTCGGCATTTTTTCTTTGTTTTTCTGTTAATATTTCGACCAGGCAATAGACCGACGGATTGAGCCCTTTTACAGCAAGCAATGTCAAGATCGACTGCATATCCGCATCCGCTTCGTTTTTATGCTGGTCTGCCGTGATAAACACGATCTCCGCCTCTTCAATGTTTGCTTTTTGCAAAACGGCGTCATCTGCCGCATATCCGCGGATGAAATGGATGTTTTCCAACAGGGGCCCTTCCCTCAGCGTTTCATCGATCAGAACGATCGTTTTGTTTGCATCAGCTGTTTGCAGCGTCCTCATCAATTTATTTGCTTTTTCGTTCCAGCCGATCAAAATCATATGGCCGCGCCCCTTGTAATTCACTTTGCCTTCCGCATAGCGCTGCTGTTTATGGAAAGCGGCCGTTGCCATCGTCGCAAAATATGCCGTGACAAACGCAGCTCCCAATAACACGAGCAGCATGCCGACGATTTGCCCGGCAGGGGTTTTGGGAACATAGTCGCCGTAGCCGACGGTAGAAACGGTAATCAGCGCCCACCAGATTCCTTCAAAAACGTTTGGAAATTGTTCAGGCTCCACCAATGAAATGAGCTGTCCGAATAAGATGATCAGCAAAATGATAATGGTCGCGATGCGGAGAGAAACCGGCCATCTGAGCCATCCGATGAACACGCGGTTTGATTTCACGATTTTTCACCATCTTTCAAAAGAGAAAACGATAAAATTTCTTTTATGATCGCATTTAATTTTTGATTAATGCTTTCCTTCCCGTATTGCTCGATCGCCTGCTTAATAACGTCAGCCGTTTCATCTTCATAGTCGATCAGGGGCTCGTCCTTTACCGATTCATTATAAAGGAGAATAAATGCATCAAGTCCTTCATTCATTTTGTCGATCGCCGTGCTGAGCTGTTCTTTTTCCTGGTCTGTTACTTTCACCGTGTCACCACCCCGAAATGCGTTTTTTAATCAGTATATCCCTAATTTGTGAAAATTTTTCAGGTCATAACAATCCGCGCTTATGCGGATAATAAATAATGTCATTCTTGAAATATACATGTTTTGCCCCGGCATATTGATTCTTATCTTTCCATACACTGTTACAAAACGAGTGAGGGATGAGAGACGAATGTCGTGTCTGGCGAGACTCATCATGATGCTGATCGGGTTCCACCTGATGGCCGGGGCATCCGTTCAATTTGTTTTTGATTTAAATGAGGTTCATCATTCCTCTGACGGGGTGTTCTGGAGGGAGTTTTTTAAGGAACTGGTGACGAGGCCGCCTTTATACGTGATGATGTCGGGGATGGTGTTTTTGTTTATCGGGGTGTGCTTCCCGCGAAAAAGCAGGTGATGCACTTTTCTGTACAAAAAAGGATCCCTCAAATAAAATATATATAATATTACGGAAAAAAACTATTTAGCATAAAGAGGGAAGATGATTGCATGAGCATGATTTTTTACTTGTTGACATTTGCTGCATTAGGTTTGTCGATTTGGGCACAATTTAAAGTAAAGGGCAACTTTGAAAAATATTCGAAAGTAGAGGCCTCAAGCGGGAGAACTGGAGCGGAAGTGGCCAGACATATTCTTGACCAAAACGGCCTTTACGATGTGCCGGTTGAACCGGTAAGTGGAACCTTGACAGACCATTACGACCCGACGACACGCGTCGTGCGCTTGTCAGAACCTGTATACTACGGCCGTTCGATCGCATCGATTTCCGTTGCGTCTCATGAAGTCGGACATGCCCTGCAGCATCAGGAATCATACGGCGCGCTTGTGTTAAGACATAAAATCTTTCCGATCGCAAACTTCGCTTCAGGTGTTGCGCCATTCCTGTTCCTCGGAGGCATGCTGCTCAGAAGCTTCAATTTGATCGGTCTCGGCATCATTTTATTTTCAGCGGCCGTATTCTTCCAGCTCGTGACCCTGCCTGTTGAATTCAACGCAAGCTCCAGAGCGAAGAGGATTATCGTCTCAGAAGGAATGATCCGCAACAATGAAGAAAGAGGCGTAAGCAAGGTGCTTGATGCCGCTGCCTTGACATATGTTGCCGCAGCGCTCGTTTCATTGTTCGAATTGCTGCGCTTTGTGGCGATTTTCCTGTCCGGTCGTAATGATGATTAACCTTTAGTCAGAGGAGGTGACCCCTTACCATGTTTGGTAAGGGTTTTTTTTTGAATATCTTGAATGTCATACTCGTCATGCTTTTAATCGCAGCTACGGCTTTCTTTGTCGTCGCAGAGTTTGCGATTGTCAAAATTCGCGGCACGAAAATCGATCAATTGGTTGCGACCGGAGATGTGCGGGCGATCGCAGCCAAAAGGGTTGTTTCAAACCTTGATGAATATTTATCCGCCTGTCAGCTCGGCATTACCATTACGGCTCTTGGACTCGGCTGGCTGGGGGAGTCGACGTTTGAAAAAATCATCCACCCGGTATTTGCCTACGTCGGGATGCCTGAATCTGTTTTAAGGATCGCGTCGGTCGTAACGGCTTTTGTCGTCATTACCTTTCTTCATGTCGTAATGGGAGAACTTGCACCGAAGACGGTTGCGATTCAAAAAGCGGAGGCTGTCAGCTTATGGACGGCGAGGCCGCTTATTATTTTCTATAAAATCATGTTTCCTTTCATTAAATTATTAAACGGCTCAGCCAGCGCGCTGGCCAAGCTGTTCGGCTTTCATTCGGTGAAGGAGCATGAAGTGGTAATCAGCGAGGAAGAGCTGAGGATCATGCTTTCCGAGAGCTATAAAAAGGGAGAGATCAACCAGTCGGAGTATAAATATGTCACAAAAATCTTCGAATTTGACAACCGGCTGGCAAGGGAAATTATGGTGCCGAGGACGGAGATTGCGGTGATTTCGTCGGATCAGTCGATGAAGGAAGCGATTGAAACGGTCATGAATGAACGCTATACAAGATATCCGGTGATAAAGGATGATAAAGACCATATTATCGGCATCATCAACAGCAAGGATCTCTTTAAATCGTACTTTCTCGATCAGACAATTGATTTGTCCGAGCTGATGAGGCCGGTCATCAGAGTGATCGAAAGCATCCCCATCCAGGAGCTGTTGATCAGAATGCAAAAAGAGCGCATCCATATGGCGATCCTTGTCGATGAATATGGAGGAACGGCCGGCCTTGTCACCGTTGAAGACATTTTGGAAGAAATCGTCGGGGAAATCAGGGACGAATTTGATCAGGATGAAATGCCGCATATCGTTAAAAAGGGCGAGCATCATTATATCATGGACGGCAAAGCGCTCATTGACGAAGTGAATGACCTGCTTCACATCGCGATCGAAAACGAAGAGGTCGACACGATTGGCGGATGGCTCCTCACGCAAAAAATGGAACTCAAAAACGGCGATATTTTCCGTTCGGAGGGATGCGAATTTAAGATTCTTGACGCTGAAGATCATCATATTCGCTTTGTCGAAATCAAAAAAACGGATTTTTAAATTGCAGCTGCCGGGACCGTGCGGCTGCTTTTTTAGTTCTATAGCCGCTGTTTGCTTCCTGTCTGAAGGGTAATGTGAAAAAGATAAGAAGATGTATTCATGGGAAATCATGACTTTTTGCGAATGTACTGTTGTCCAATCTCTTTTATAATATCGTCTGTACATCATATAAGGAGGTTTTGAAAACGTGAACAGACATGCCGTAAAATCAATTCTTCTATTTGGCATCGCATGCATCATGTTATTGGCGGGGCCGCTTACGGCCTTTGGAGCTTCGTCCTCAACCCCGTCAGACAAAATATATTTTAAAAACAAAAAGTACTACATTTTCAACAATGTATGGGGAGCTGATCAAGTCAGCGGCTGGTGGCAGACCATTTATCATAACAGCGATTCCGATTTAGGCTGGGTATGGAATTGGCCGAGCAGCACAAGCTCTGTGAAGGCGTATCCGTCGATTGTCAGCGGTTGGCATTGGACAGAAGGCTATACGAAGGGAAGCGGACTACCGACCCGTCTGTCAGATCGAAAAAATATCAACACAAAAGTCAGCTATTCGATCAGTGCGAACGGAACGTATAATGCCGCCTATGACATTTGGCTGCACAACACGAATAAAGCGAGCTGGGACACTGCTCCAACCGATGAAATCATGATTTGGCTGAACAATACAAACGCCGGGCCGTTAGGTTCTTACGTCGAAACTGTTTCAATCGGCGGCCACAAATGGAACGTGCACAAAGGATATGTAGATGCAGGGAACGGCAAGGGCTGGAATGTGTATTCCTTTGTCAGAACATCAAATGTTCAAAGCGCAAGCTTAAACATCCGCGACTTCACAAACTACCTCGCGGATTCAAAGAAATGGCTCTCTAAAACCAAATATGTCAGCAGCGTCGAATTCGGAACGGAAATTTTCGGAGGGACGGGACAGATTAACATTTCCAATTGGGATGTTACGGTCCGCTAAAGGTGATACCGCCGCTCTTTTAAAAGGGCGGTGATTTTTTTGCGCTTTTTTCTATATATATCAAACGAAATAACTGATAAGGAGTGTGCTGATGACAAGGGCATGGTGGAAAGAGGCGGTTGTTTATCAAATTTATCCGCGCAGCTTTATGGATTCGAACGGAGACGGTATCGGGGATATTAACGGAATCAGGGCAAAGCTTTCTTATATAAAAGAACTGGGGGCTGACGCCATCTGGATTTGTCCCGTTTTTGATTCGCCGAATGCCGACAATGGCTATGATATTAGAGATTATCAAAGCATCTTAAAAGAATTCGGGTCGATGGACGATTTTGACGCCTTATTGTCTGAGACCCATCAGCTCGGCATGAAGCTTGTCATCGATCTTGTCATCAACCATACCAGCGATGAGCATCCATGGTTTATCGAATCAAGGGCTGATAAAGAATCGCCGAAACGCGACTGGTATATTTGGAGGGACGGGAAAGACGGCGGTGAGCCGAATAATTGGGAAAGCATATTCGGCGGCTCCGCCTGGACGCATGATCGTCAAACTGATCAGTATTACCTGCATGTATTTGCGGAAAAACAGCCTGATTTGAATTGGGAAAACAGCGGCATGCGCCGCGCCGTATACGGGATGGTGAACTGGTGGATTGCAAAAGGAATAGACGGTTTCAGGGTGGATGCGATTTCCCATATTAAGAAAAAGGAAGGGCTCCCCGACCTGCCCAATCCGAATGATCTTCCCTATGTACCTTCCTATGATTATCACATGAATGTTGACGGGATTATGGAATTCCTTCGGGAGCTGAAGCAGGAAACGTTTGCAAAACACAGGCACATCATGACGGTCGGGGAGGCAAACGGGGTCAAAGCGGATGAAGCGGCAGAATGGGCCGGCGAGAAAAACGGGGTTTTCAACATGATTTTTCAGTTCGAACATCTCGGCCTTTGGGACATTGAGGGAGGAGCGCGAATCGATATCGTTGAACTGAAACGCATTTTGTCAGACTGGCAGACCAGCCTTGAAGGGGTGGGATGGAATGCGCTTTTTACGGAAAACCATGATCAACCCCGCTCTGTTTCGGTATGGGGGGATGACGGGACATACAGAAATGAGAGTGCGAAAGCCCTGGCTGCTATGTATTTTTTAATGAAGGGTACGCCTTTTATTTATCAGGGGCAGGAAATCGGAATGACAAATGCTGCGTTTTTCGATATCGATGATTATGACGATATTTCCGTAAAACATTATTATGACAGGCAAAGACAAGCCGGCAGATCACACGAAGATACGATGAAAGCGATTTGGAAGAGGAGCAGGGATAATGCGAGGACGCCGATGCAATGGACGGATTCCGGCAATGCCGGCTTTTCAAGCGGAACACCGTGGCTGCCCGTTAATGAAAATCATCGCTTGATCAATGTCGCCTGCCAGCAGCAGGACCCGGATTCGATCTACCATTTCTACAAACGGATGATCGCCATCAGGAAACGGCATGATGTGTTTATTGACGGCGCATTTGAAATCATCCTTGCGGAGGACCCGCAAATTTTTGCCTATTTGCGCAAGCTTGAAGGAGAAACCGCGCTAGTGATGGCAAATCTCAGTCCGGATTCCGCGCTTTACCGTCATCCCGCTTACCCTTTATCGAGCGGCGGACTCTTGCTTTCCAATATCGCTATAAAACCTCATCAGCATCTGACTTCGTTTATGATGAAGCCTTATGAAGCACGGGTTTATGTCCTGCCAAAACAGGAGATCGGAAATTGACAGCGAATTGAAGATGAAAGAAAGGAGCAGATTGACATGTTGAAAAAAATAGCCATTCAGACGAACAAACGGGATGAAATGCTCGATATCACTGACGAAGTGCAGGCATTTATCAGCGAAGAGGAAGTATCCAGCGGCGCTGTTATCGTCTATTGCCCGCATACGACGGCGGGCATCACGATCAACGAAAATGCCGATCCCGATGTAAAACGGGATATGCTGAGGCGGTTTGACGAAGTGTATCCATGGGAACACCGGCTTGACCGCCATATGGAAGGAAATACTGCGGCACATATGAAGTCGAGTACAGTCGGTGCGTCGCAGCATATCATCATTGAAGACGGGAAGCTGGTGCTCGGGACATGGCAGGGGATTTATTTCTGTGAATTTGACGGTCCGAGGTCGAGGACGTGTTATGTTAAAATCATCGCCGGCTAAAAAGAGGAAATACGATGAATGAGTTTATGAAGGGTTATCGCTACCCGTCATACAGGCGCCGCCGACGCCCGCACTTGCTGCAGCCGTCCCCGAGCTGAAAAAACGGGGCTGTTGTGCGGTCTTAGTGAAAGAGACAGTTCTGCTTGAAGAAAGGAGAATGGATCTCATCGTCGTCCAAGGAAGCGAAGCGGGCGGCCGCAAGGGAACTTTCTGCAGACGAAAGGAGAGCCGGCCGGCGGCTCGACGGCCTTGATTCTGCAAGCTGCCGATCATGTGTCTGTGCCGCTCATTGCGGCCGGCGGCAGGAAAACAACCGTAAAGGAACTGCTGGATCAGCTTGTGCCGTCCGAGCTATCTAACCATCTGGTATAATGTCGGAATATCAACCCGCGTGGTTTGGGCAAGAAGGTGGGCGGACGTCTGTGCACCGGGCTTT
Source organism: Bacillus sp. JJ675 (assembly GCF_036963165.1). Taxonomy (NCBI): domain Bacteria; kingdom Bacillati; phylum Bacillota; class Bacilli; order Caryophanales; family Bacillaceae; genus Bacillus; species Bacillus sp. JJ675. Next base: position 22,149 of record NZ_JBALMR010000036.1, read on the forward strand.
CTCAGCCGGTTCAGCTTTTCAATGATGCTTCCCGCACTCAAAATGCCTAAGCCGTGTGCCGCATATTGGTCATTGCCTAAAAAAATGGCGTTTTCCCCGCGCCATTGGGGTCTTGACGGGTCGAAATCGGGATTTTGGAAATACAGGCAGTCTCCCGGAAGAAAATCGTTTCCTTTTTCGGTGAAGATCGGCAGCTTCTCATAATGCCAATCATATAGAATGATCCTGTCATAATGCCTGTCAAAAGCCTGATCGCCGATCGTCCTGACCAGCGCCATATAAAAGATGATGACGATCGCGGTCGCACATTCAAACGCGTAAAGAGAACCGCTTCCAAAAATGTTTTTAATCGCATTGGAAGCGGACGCTCTGTACCTCAATTCTAACGCTCCTTCCGGCGTCACCCTCCAGAACGCCTCATTGCCATACGTCTTTGAAAAAGTGGCAAACTTTGCTCCGCTGTTGATCAGCGCTTTAGCCGATTCGACGGTATGTTCCCTGAAGCTGAGTTCGAACAGCAGCTCGCGAACCGCATCATATCTATACTGTGCAGGCATTGAAATCATCTGATTGACGATGTTCTTTTGCATTTGGCTGATGTTCAGTTTCTCCGCGTCTTCCGGGCGAAGCCAATATCCTGAAATATTGATCATAAAAAGCACCCTTTTTCCTTTTTTATTATCGTATGCCTAAAGCTTGGGCAGGGGAAACGGCGGCATCGATTCGCGAAAGGGCTGTTTTTTGAAAATTACTTTTTTTCTTTTTCGATGTAAAAACGGGCCCCTTCTCCGATATTAAATGAGTAAATCGATGAAAAGGGGTAAGGAAAATGAAAAGGGTATTGGATTGGATCAAGCGTCCGTCTATTTCAAAAAGATTAATTTTCTCATTTATTCTGGTTTTGACAGTTCCGATTCTCGTACTTGCGGCAAGTTCGTATTATACGGCCAGCAGCACGCTTAAAGAAGAAATCATGAGAAACGCGAAAGCCAATGTCGATGAGTTAAATGATATTATCAACCAAACTGTCGGGAGCAAGGAAACCGATGTGTCTTATTTTAGCGAATGGATCAATAAAAAGGCCTATACCGAAAAAGGACAGGCTTCTTTAAAAGAAAAATTCGAACAGTACATTAAGCAAAACAAAGATGTCGAGCTTGTATACACAGGATCTAAGGAAAGCGCCTATACTCAATATCCGAATGCAAAACTGCCGAGCGGCTATAACCCGGTTGAGAGGGATTGGTATAAGCAGGCCGTTGAGAAAAAAGGCGAGACGATCGTCACTGAACCTTACAAGTCTGCTTCAACAGGCCATATGGTCATAACAATCGCCAAGCAAAACGACGATGGCTCAGGCGTTGTCGCGCTTGACATGAACATCGACCAGCTGATTGAATCGGCAAACAGCGTCAGCATCGGAAAAAGGGGATTTGCCTTTATTTCAAGCGCTGAAAAAAAATACGTAGCCAACCCGAAAATCGAGGCCGGAACCGAAGTCGAATCAAGCTTGTCAGAGCAGATGTACGGCAAGGAAAAAGGTATGCTCACATACAATGATCAGGATAAGGAGATGCAGACGGTTTATACGACAAACAAGCTGACAGGCTGGAAAATCGGCGGAACGATGTTTACGGATGAAATAACAGATGCGGCACAGCCCGTTTTCAACATGGCGGCAATCGTTTTGGCCGCCGCAATTGTCCTTGGCGGCATTCTTGTATACTTCATCGTCCGTGCCATCAGCAAGCCTTTGAATCAGCTCGTATCATCGGCGAAAAGCATCAGCAACGGCGATCTGACGCAGAAAATCGACGTCCGCTCAAATGATGAGCTCGGACAGCTCGGCACAAGCTTTAATGAGATGGCTGAATCGCTGCGCTCTCTGATCAGCGCCATTCAGGAATCGGTCGAGCATGTGGCGTCTTCTTCAGAACAGTTGACGGCAAGCGCAGATCAGACGAGCAAGGCGACGGAGCACATCACACTGGCCATCGAGCAATTCTCCAACGGGGCTGAAAGCCAAAGCGAAAAAGTCGAGGCGAGCTCGCACAGATTAAGAAACATGGATGACAGGTTAAAGGATATGACCCGGGTATCAGAAGAGATAACAGATTCCTCGGTACAATCGACAAAAATGGCCGAAACGGGCGGGAAGCTCGTGCAAAAAACCGTCGGCCAGATGAATTCAATCGATCGCTCAGTCAAACAGGCCGAAGGCGTCATTAAAGGGCTTGAAGCCAAATCAAAGGATATTACGGCAATCTTGCGCGTCATCAACGGCATCGCCGATCAGACGAATTTGCTGGCGCTGAACGCTGCAATCGAAGCCGCACGCGCCGGGGAGTCGGGCCGCGGATTTTCCGTCGTTGCTGAAGAGGTGCGGAAGCTGGCCGCCCAATCGGCAGGCTCTGCTAAAGAGATCGAAGATTTAATACAGAAAATCGTCAAAGAAATCGAACATTCCCTTACGATGTTCCAGTCGGTCAATCATGAAGTGCAGTCAGGTTTGAAAATCACCGAAGAAACCGAGTCCAGCTTCAAACATATTTATGAAATGACAAATGAGATTGCCGGCAAGCTGCAAACGATGAACGCAGCGGTCGAACATCTGTCAAAAGGCTCGCAGGACGTATCGGAAGCTGTCGGGGACATCGCCGAAGTCTCAAGAGAAAATACCGCCGGCATTCAGGACATCGCCGCATCTGCGGAGGAACAGCTGGCATCGATGGAAGAGATCAGCTCGTCCGCGGCGACGCTTGAGCAAATGGCTGAAGAACTCCGCGACCTGACGAGAAAATTTAAGATTGAATAATAGAAGGAGCTGCCTGGCAGCTTCTTTTTGTTGTTTATTTTTAGAATATTTCAAAACACTTAAAAAAGTTTTTTTATATACATAAATATGATAAAGGTCCGATATTAATTTCATGAATTTGAAAGCTAAAAGGAGTTATATCATATGAACAAACTATTGGAATGGATCAAACGTCCGTCAATTTCCAAAAAGCTGTTTTTAAGTTTTCTATTGGTTTTGACGGTTCCGATTTTGGCGCTCTCCTTCAGCGCCTATCAAACCGCGGGAAGCACCCTTGAAAGCGAAATTATGAGAAGCGCCCGCGACAATGTTGAACAGTTGAATGAAATCATTGATCAAAATATCGAAAAAAAAGAAAATGCAGTTTCATATTTCGGCGACTGGATTAATGAAAAGCTCTATAAAGAAAAGGGAAACGCTACGTTGAAGGAAAAGTTTGAGCAATACGCAAAGCTCAACCAGGATGTTGAAGCCATCTATACAGGCTCAAAAGACGGCCTGTTCGTCCGCTATCCTGAAGAAAAGATGTCAAGCGATTATAATCCTGTTGAAAGAGACTGGTATAAAAAAGCCGTTGAGAAAAAAGGCGAAGTGGTCGTTACAGATCCTTATAAGACCGCTTCAACAGGAACGACGGTTGTCACGATTGCAAAACAAACGGCAGACGGCTCAGGGGTCGTCGCGGTCAACATGAAAATAGATGATCTGATTAAAACGACGAAGCGTGTCAATATCGGAAAAGACGGGTTTGCATTTATTGCAAGCGCGGATAAAAAATATATCGCCCACCCGACAATCAAAGCCGGAACGGAAGGCCAGGGCGATTGGGTTACACAGATGTACGGCAAAGAAAACGGTTCGTTTAAGTACACCTTTGAAGGCAAAGAAAAGCAGATGGCTTTCACAACAAATAAATTAACCGGCTGGAAAATCGGCGGAACGATGTTCACAGATGAAATAACACAAGCGGCGCAGCCGGTCTTCAACATGGCCGTAATCATTTTAGCCGTCGCGATTGTGCTTGGCGCCATCCTCGTCTACTTCATCGTCCGCGGCATCAGCAAGCCTTTAAATCAGCTCGTATCATCGGCGAAAAGCATCAGCAGCGGCGATTTGACGCAGCAGATCGAAGTGAAGTCAAAAGACGAATTCGGTCAGCTCGGCACGAGCTTTAACGAAATGGCCGAATCATTGCGCTCATTGATCAGCGTCATTCAATCGTCGGTTGACAATGTGGCCGCATCTTCTGAAGAACTCCACGCAAGCGCTGCGCAGACAAGCAAGGCGACTGAGCACATTACTATGGCGATCGAACAATTTTCGGACGGAAACGAAAGCCAGAAAGAAAAAGTGGAAGCAAGCGCGCATCAGCTAAATAAAATGAATCACGGGATTCATGACATGACAAAAACATCGGCTGCCATTACCGATGTCTCCGTAAAATCAACCGAGATCGCCGGAAAAGGCGAGGAGCTCGTTCAGCGGACGGTCGGCCAAATGAATTCGATCGACCGGTCAGTCAAACAGGCAGAATCTGTTGTCAAAGGGCTTGAAGCCAAGTCAAAAGACATCACAAGCATACTGCGCGTCATCAACGGAATTGCCGACCAGACGAACCTGCTGGCGCTGAACGCCGCAATCGAAGCAGCGCGCGCCGGAGAATCCGGCAGAGGCTTTTCAGTCGTTGCCGAAGAAGTGCGGAAGCTGGCTGCACAGTCGGCAGGCTCTGCTAAAGAGATCGAAGACTTGATTCAGGAAATCGTCAAAGAAATCGACAACTCGCTGAATATGTTTAAATCGGTCAATCATGAAGTTCAGTCAGGGCTTGAAATAACCGATGAAACACAGTCAAGCTTCAGAACGATTTACGATATGACAAATGAGATCGCCGGCAAGCTGCAAACGANNNTATCCGGCGCCGTCGAAGAGATAGCGGACGTTTCCAGAGAGAGTTCGGCAAGCATCCAGGATATCGCCGCTTCAGCGGAAGAGCAGCTTGCCTCAATGGAAGAGATCAGCGCATCCTCTACGACCTTGGCGGAGCTTGCTGAAGAACTTCGCGATCTGACAATGAAATTTAAAATCGAATAATGAAAGCACCCGGGCGTTCCCCGGGTGTTTTTTTGGCGATCTGCTATTATAAAAAATTAAAAAATCAATAAAAAATTTTTTATAAGAATCCGATATTAAAAATATAAAAGAAAAGGGGTCAACTAGAATATGTCAAAAATGATAAATTGGATCAAACGTCCCTCAATTGTAAAGAAATTAATTCTTTCATTTTTGTTAATTTTAACCGTTCCTATTATCGTGCTCTCTTACAGCGCCTATCATACGGCCAGCAGTACGCTTGATACAGAAATCATGAGCAATGCGCAGGAAAACGTAAAACAGCTCAATGACATTATCGATCAGAATATCAGCCAGAAATCGACGGCTATATCCTACTTCAGCGACTGGATTAAAGAAAGTGCGTTTAAAGAGAAAGGCAACGCCACTTTAAAAGCAAAGTTTGAACAGTACGCCAAGCTGAATCAAGATGTTGAAGGCATTTTCGCCGGATCAAAAGACGGGCTGTTCGTCCGCTATCCGTTTCAGGAGATGCCGAGCGGATATAATCCGGTTGATCGGGACTGGTATAAGCAAGCCGTTGAAAATAAAGGAAAAGTGATCGTTACAAATCCATATAAGACAGCTTCAACCGGAACGCTGGTCGTCACAATCGCCAAGCAAACGTCAGACGGCTCCGGGGTTGTGGCGGTCAACATGAAGATTGAAGCGCTGATTAAAGCAACCGACCGCGTCAAGATCGGGAAAAAAGGCTACGCCTTTATCACAAGCGCCGACAAAAAGTTCGTTGCCCATCCGACAAAGGAAGCGGGCACAGATATTGGAGACAGCAGCTGGTCCAAGCAAATGTATGCAAAAGATGAAGGCATCGCTAAATTTAACCTGGACGGCGACAAGCAGATGGCTTTTGCAACAAACAAGCTGACGGGCTGGAAGATCGGCGGTACGATGTATGCGAATGAAATCGAAGAAGCGTCCCAGCCTGTTTTGTATGCCGCTCTCATCACGCTGGCCGTTAGCATCGCAGCGGGCGTGATCCTGATGTTCTTCATTATCAGATCGATCACAGGACCGTTAAGCGAGCTCGTTTCTTCGGCGAAAAGCATCAGCGCCGGCGATCTCACGCAAAACATCAACGTCCGCTCCAAAAACGAAATTGGACAGCTCGGCATGAGCTTTAATGAAATGGCTGAATCATTGCGCTCGCTGATCGGCGTTATCCAAACGTCCGTGGAAAATGTGGCGTCTTCTTCAGANNTGGCGATCGAACAATTTTCAAACGGAAATGAAAGCCAAAGCGAGAAAGTCGAAACAAGCTCCCAGCAGCTGACTCAGATGAACAAGAGACTGCTTGAAATGTCTAAAGTTTCCGCTGCGATTACTGATTCGTCCGCACAATCGACGCAAATCGCCGGTGCGGGAGGAGATCTCGTCCAGCAAACGGTCGGACAGATGAATTCAATCGATCAGTCCGTGAAACAGGCGGAATCTGTCGTCAAAGGACTTGAAGGAAAGTCAAAAGATATTACGGCCATTCTCAGAGTGATCAACGGCATTGCAGATCAAACGAATTTATTGGCGCTTAATGCCGCGATTGAAGCGGCAAGGGCCGGCGAAGCGGGACGCGGCTTCTCGGTCGTAGCTGAAGAAGTGCGCAAGCTGGCAGAACAATCGGCATCCTCTGCGAAGGAAATCGAAGGCCTCATTCAGGAAATCGTTCAGGAGATCGGAAAATCGCTTGACATGTTCCAGGCCGTCAACCGCGAAGTTCAGTCCGGGCTTACGATTACGGACGAAACGGACAAAAGCTTTAAGCAAATCTACAATATGACGAACGAAATCGCGGAAAAGCTAAAGGACATGAACGCGGCTGTTGAACAGCTCTCAGCAGGGTCTGAGGAAGTCGCAGAAGCCGTTGAGGAGATTGCCGATGTTTCAAGGGAAAGCTCGGGCAGCATTCAGGATATCGCTGCCTCGGCGGAAGAACAGCTCGCTTCAATGGAAGAGATCAGCTCGT